>JAADIN010000234.1 GCA_013151315.1 Planctomycetota bacterium
ACGCGGCCGTTCCCCCGCTCGGTGCCCGCCACGCCCACGAGGAGTTTGACGACACGCCCTGTCTCGACAAGGGTTTTTATGTCCTCATGGGAAATAACCACTATGTGATGCAGTCCATCGCGAAAAACGAGCCGCAAAAACTAAAAGCGTTTATCGCCTGGCTGCTGACCGCGGCGAAAGGGTTTGCCCCCAAACTCGTCAATCCGGGCGGCGTCGAAGTCTGGAAGCAAAAGCAAGCAGGCAACGTCCACGGTCTCGATTCTGTAGTCGACCATTTTGGAGTGACGCCGCGACAGATCGTCAGCCAAGTTGCCCAGGCTGCCCAAGAGCTCTGCTTACCGCACGCAGTTCACATCCATTGCAACAATCTCGGGATGCCGGGCAATTGGGAAACGACGCTCGAAACGATGCGAGCACTCGAGGGACGTCGAGGCCATCTTACGCACATCCAGTTCCATAGCTACGGCGGCGGCGAGGGCGACGAAAACACCTTTAATAGCAAAGTCGTCGAGCTGGCCGAGTATGTCAATTCGCATCCGAATGTGACGATCGACGTTGGCCAAGTCCTCTTCGGCGAAACGACCAGCATGACCGGCGACGGGCCGCTTGGCTACTTTTTGTCGAACATCTACGGCGGCAAGTGGTTTAGTAGCGATACCGAAATGGAGGGCGGTTGCGGCATCACGCCGATCAAGTACAAAAACAAATCGCTCGTCCACGCTCTGCAATGGGCGATCGGCCTCGAGTGGTATTTGCTAGTCAAAGCGTGGCAGGTGGTGATGAGCACCGATCATCCCAACGGCGGCTCGTTTTTAGCTTACCCGCAAATCATCCGTTTCCTCATGGACCGCACCTATCGGCAAGACGTACTCAAAACGTGCCACCCGCTCGTAGGAAAGCGCTCGACCCTCGTTGACTTGCAGCGAGAATACACGCTGAATGAAATCGCGATTATCACTCGCGCCGGCCCGGCGAGAATCCTAGGCCTCAAAAACAAAGGCCACCTTGGCCCCGGAGCCGATGCCGACATCACCGTTTACACGCCGCACGAGAACAAAGAAACCATGTTCGAAATGCCGCGCCTCGTGATCAAATCGGGCGAAATCATTGTCGAGCAAGGCGAGATACGTGATTCGCGCATCGGCAAAACCTTGCACGTGGCCCCGGCATACGACATCGAAGTCGAGACTGACATCCAAGAGTGGTTCGAAAAATACTACTCGATCCAATGGCGAAACTATCCGGTCGATGCAAGCTATCTACACAAGCCGGAAATTATTTCCTAGGACGGCAACCGTCAGCGCCAAATCTCTAATGGGCATTGCTGTGATAGCGCAGTGCATCGCGGTAGTCGTCTGGCGTGTTGAGATTGGTCAGCGAAACAAGCTTCGAATCCACATCGCGCAGTTGGTCAACAGGAACTTCCTGAGTGTCGACCTGCTCGAAGAGAAAAAACGGGCGACGTTGGTCAGCACAGAGAAGCTGCCGCACTTTGGCGAGCACCGAAATGCGGTAAACGGCCGCCAGCGGATGGTGAAATTTTCCGTCCTTGGGAACCGCAATGTCGTGATCGCCTAGAAGCTCAAACATCCGCTCAATAAAAGTTGGCATAAGCAGCGGAACGTCGCAGCCGGTGGCGTAGACCGCGTCGCAAGTGTTTTGCAACGCGGCGAAACCGCAAGCGAGGCCTTCCAGGGGCCCGCGACCTTCGTGGGCGTCGCGAGCAATTTTTACTTCGGCAGGAAGTAGCGGCAATTCTTGGCTTGCGGCAGCAACCACGACGATGCGAGCTGGGTCGACTACTTCGCTAACCCGTCGCACAACGCGTTGAAGCATCAGCTCGTCGCCAAAGGGTAACAGGGCCTTCGGCAGGCCCATTCGCGACGATTTGCCGCCACAGAGTACGATTGCACCTCGCTTCATGCTTCGAACCTCGGTAGGATGGTTGTGGTATCACTCCGGCGATCTGTCAGATCGCGGCTACTTCCTGTCAGATCGCGCGGCTAAACGAACTTCACCCCCTCATCCTACCATGGCACTTTCGCTTACTTACACCGGGAAAACTTCGGTTCCTGTCGAGATCGAAGGATTTACGCCGACTTGGGCCCGCGAAAAATCGCTTGCCGAGATCGAGCGGTTTGAAATTTTTCACGGCAATCAAAAATTGCCCCTGGCAGAAATGTTTCAGGTGGCCGGCAGCGCCGACGACCTGCGTTTTGATTTTGAAGGCGATCTCTCGGGGGTCCACTGGATCGGTGCCCAAATGAGCGAGGGCGAAATTCACATCCATGGCCCCGCAGGCCGCCATGTCGGCAGCGAAATGCAGGCGGGAAAAATTCGCGTCGAAGGCGATGCCGACGGCTGGGTCGGTGCCGAAATGCGTGGCGGTTTTATTCATGTCTGCGGCAACGCCGGCCATCTCGTAGGCGCTGCCTATCGGGGATCGCCCAAAGGAATGACGGGCGGCACGATTTTAGTCGACGGCAATGCGGGCAACGAAATCGGGCTCACGATGCGGCGCGGAATGATCGCGATCGGCGGCAGCGCGGGCGACATGCTCGGGTTCAACATGATCGCCGGCACGGTGCTCGTGTTTGGCGAGTGCGGCATTCGCCCAGGCGCCGGCATGCGTCGCGGAACGCTCGGCCTGCTCGGTCCCAACCCACCATCGCTACTGCCAAGCTTTCGCTATGCCTGCACCGCAAGCCCGCAAGTTTTGCCCATGATATTCAAGCAACTGCGCGAGCAAGGATTGAAAATCGACGAAAGCCAATTCGCCGGCGACTGCGAAATTTTCAACGGCGACATGGTCGCGCTGGGCCGAGGCGAAATTTTCGTCAGAACGCTTCCGGTTTAGCAACGACGCAAAGCAGCCGCGTCTGATAGAGAAATAGTCGCGATCTGACAGGAGAATAGCCGCGATCTGACAGATCGCCGGAGTGCTACGGTCAAAGCTCGCTCTCAATCGTAAAGAAAAACCTCAACGTCGGCCCCAGCAGCAAAACCGCCGCTCTCGCTCGGGATCACCAAAAAACCATCGGCGCGCGTAGTCGAGCTAAGCACCGATGCCCCGCTCATCGGCACCGGTTCGACTTGCCCATTTCTCAATTGGACACGCACATAATCAAGCCGCCCTTCGGGGGAGACCAAATCGCAGGTCAACACGGCTCGCAACTTTCGGTAAGGCCAATCGGCTGCGCCGCCTCCCAAACGGCGAATTGCCCGACCAGCAAACAAATCATAACCCCACAAGCAAGCGACCGGATTGCC
>JAADIN010000145.1 GCA_013151315.1 Planctomycetota bacterium
CGATGCCCTGCCGCGCATCGTCGACCACAACGGCCAACTGATAACTGGGCAACCCCAGCTTGGTGCCGACAAGAAAATCTCCCACGGTCTCACCGATGTCGTAGGTCTGCTCGCCACAAAACGTATCGACAAAAGAGGTGCTGCCCGTCGGTACGCGAACTCGCCAAGCGACGCCTTCAGCACCCAAGAGATTGGTCTCTGCCGGTGTTTCTCGGCAAGTGCCCGGGTAGCGCAGTTCATGCCCGTCACCGTGCGGGGCCGAGAGGGTTGCCTGCTGAATTTCCTTGCGCGTACAATGGCAGGGGTAAACATGCCCTGCGTTGGCCAGCCGTGCCGTTGCTTTTTCGTAAGGCGCGAGATCGTAGCGCTGGTAAAATGGCCCTTCATCCCAATCGAGCCCAAGCCAGCGGAGCAACTCGATCGCCAGCTCGGCAGCCCCTTCCTTAAAGCGAGGCCCATCAAGATCTTCAATCCGCAAGACGATTTTCCAGCCCCGCTGCCGAGCGAGCGCCCAATTCACCAGAAACGTGCGCGCATTGCCCAAGTGCAAAGCTCCGGTAGGCGAAGGGGCGAGGCGTGTGCGATGGGCGGGCATAGTGTCCATACTACCCGTAGGCAAACGTGCGCGTTAGCGCCGTCCGCCCGGACGAACGCCCCACAAAAGGAGGCTATCACTGGTACCCAAACCCCGCCGCGACCGACGACGCAAACAGAAGAAGCCACAGGAAAATAAATTATATCAATTTCATTTGACACAAAACTAAATTATATATATCTTTAGGCTCGAATGTACAACATAATCAAAGTATGAGCAAACCGCCGATCACCGCCGAATGTCCTTATTGCCAGCAGGCGATGACCGTCAGCCGGATGACTTGCCATGGGTGCGATGTATCGATCGAAGCACCGTTTCCGACCGCCCGGTTGGCCAATCTGCCGACCGAGCACCAGCGGTTCATCGAAATTTTCGTATTGGCCAGCGGCAGCCTCAAGGAGATGGCCGAGCAGACGGGTGTTTCGTATCCGACCGTACGATCGCGACTCGACAAAGTGATTGCCGCCTTGCGAGAGGAGATCGGCAAAAATCAAAAAACCAAGGGCACGATCCTTGATGCGGTCGACGAAGGAAAATTGTCAGCCGAAGCGGCTGCGAAGTTAATCAAAGCGATTTGAAGTACTGCAATGAATAAAAGCGAACAAGAAATCCTGGACACGGCACTCCTGGAATCGGACCAACTGTTGGCCCGATCACTTCACGACGACGAGCTGCGGCGCCAACGAAAACGCCGCATCGGGTTGTCAATCCTTGTCCTTGGAGGAGTTGCTATGTTTGCGTTGATATTTGCGATTGTGTTTGGAGTGTTCACTACGGCACTGCCCGAGGTGGCTGAAGCAAAAGAAAAACGACCGACTCGTGAGACGATCGAACAGGCCGAAGCATTGGCTGCCGAGGGTTGGCAGCTTTGGCAAAAGCGTGAACTCCTCGCGGCGGCCAAAAAGTTTGAAGCGTCGGTCGACCTCAATCCCCAGGCATCCGATGCCTGGAATGGCTATGGCTGGGCCCTTTTTAATAGTGGCCAATCGACCAAAGCCCTTCGAGCTTTTGAGCAGTGCGTGAAACTCTCGCCCAAACACCCGGCCGGTCTGAACGGTTTGGGGCAGATTTACTTTAGCCGGGGCGAGTACAAACGAGCAGAAAAATATCTCAAAAAGTCGGCCAAAAATCCCCATGCCTCGGCTGCTTGGTATGGACTGACAAAGGTCTATTTGCTTACCGGCGAGTTCAAAAAGGCGTTGCCCTGGGCCAAGAAAACGGCGAAGGCTAGCCCCAAGGATAAGTTTGCCCAGCAGATGTTGGGTGCGGCAAAGGTGGGCGAGCTTGGCGACGAGCTTCGGCAGATGATCGAGCCAGTGGCTGCACAAGAGAAAGAAGCGGCGGAGACCGAGGAAGCAACGCCAAAAGATGTTGCCGAGTGTTTAGAGTATCTTCGCCGTACCGTGATATGCTACGACTTGTCGTTTGATCAGATTCTCGACGAGCATCTTGCGTCCTATGACGAAAGCCGGATGGAGCTTTTTCCCAGCAAGGATGCTTGGCCTGAAGGCTTGATGCTTTCGCTTATTCGCGACTTATCGGAGAAAGGGCTGGTGATACTTGAAGATGCCGACGACTATCAGCCTGAACAGTCGGGGCTTGTTGTCTTCAGCAACCCCTTGGCCCAAAATATCGTCGTCGAAAATTACCAGTCCTTGGTGCTGCTGGAAGGGATACCCAAGGGAGGTTCCATTGTGGTCAGCAGTTACGCGCTGATCCTCTGCCAAGGCGACATGGCAGGCGTAATCAATTCGCAAGGTTACAGTACCAACATCATTCGCGGCAATGCGACTGGGCGCATGCGAAACGCTTCCTATGGCCATTGGATCGTGCTTGGAGATTTTAGTGGCAAGTTTGATTTTGAATCGGGGGGCACGTTGCGAATATTCGGCGATTTTACTGGAGAAATTAAACTCAGTTCGGGCGAGTACAAACGACGCGGGAAAATCTATTTCGCGGGGAAAACTACGAAAGAGGAACTGCAGCGAATCCAAGGCCCCGGGACTGTTTATCTGGAAGAGTCGGACTTAGACGATGGCTCCCATGAAGTCGGGCAACTCACAGTCATAGTCGGTAAGCTGTAAGCCGTCCGCTTTTTACTTGTTTCTGAGGCACCGCGGATCGCGTGGCGATCCGGCTGAGAAAAGAAAACGGGGCGCGGCCGTGGCTGAGTGCCGAGTGAGTGTTTCACGTGCCGTGTCCTGCTTGCTATGCGGTCGCGCCCCATTCGTAACCATCGCAAATTAATGTGAGCCGCAACGCGCTAGCGTCGGGCAGCGAAGGCAAAGCGTTACCAAGCCACTGGCCTCGCACTTTGCAATTACCCAGGAGTAAAACAGGCTCGGCTTGACTTACACATTAGGGTGTGTAGAGTTATGTGTAGAGGATATGGCGTTACTTTCCAGATCTTTTTCCGCAGTTTTCGTGAGGTACTAGAAATGGCAACCAATCTGGCAATCGACCAAGAGCTGCTGGCCGAGGCTTTGGTGATCGGCAAATTGCCGACTAAGAAGGCAACCGTCAACGAGGCGCTGCGCGAGTTTGTCCAGCGGAGGAAACAGCTCGAGGCGCTCAAACTGTTTGGAACGATCGATTTTGATCCTGACTATGATTACAAGGCTGAACGCAAGCGAAAACAAGACCGAATATGATTGTTTTGGTTGATACTCCAATCTGGTCACTTGCGTATAGGCGGCAGAAAAGATCGGCCGCGGATCAAGCTGCTAGTAATGAATTGTCTCGTTTGATTCGGGAAGCTCGGGCAGGACTCATCGGACCAGTGCGCCAAGAACTGCTCTCTGGAATTCGCGACGGTAAGGTTTTTGAAACACTGCGTTCCCACCTCCGAGGAATGGACGAAATTCCTATCGAAACGATTGACTACGAGCAGGCAGCGAGGATAAGCAATCTCTGCCGAAAAAACGGGATCCAAGGGTCAGCAGCTGATTTTCTGCTTTGCGCAGTGGCAACGCGCTACGATGCGCCGATTTTTACAACCGACGGCGATTTCTTGCACTACGCCCAACACGTCGGCATCACGTTGTACGATCCGAGCAAATCTTCGTAATCAGAGATATTCTTGGATGGTACAAAACAGAACTTCCTCTGCGGTCCTTCGCGTCTCCGCGCCCTCTGCGTTTAAGCTTTACGCCCCGTCATCAGCGACACCACAACCAGTGTCACAAACCCAAGCGGGATCGTGACAATCCCCGGTTGACTGAACGGCACGATCGCGTCGCTGGCGGGCCAGCCGTAGACTTTCGAGTAGGTGTCGGCGCTCAGTAAAATCCAAGCGAGCGAGCTGGTCATGCCGACCACGATTGCCGCGATGATTCCCTGCGCAGTGGTTCGTTTCCAGAACAACAGCATCACGAGCGAGGGGAGATTGGCCGAAGCGGCAACGGAAAATGCCCAGCCGACAAGGTAACTGACGTTCAACTCCTTGAAGACGATTCCTAGGACGATCGCGATCACTCCGACCACGACCGACGCCATTTTTGCGATGCGCACTTGCTGGTGGCCCGTCAACTCGACGGAAGTAAAACTACCGACCAAATCGTGGGCCACCGCACCGGCGGAGGCCAGGATGAGACCGCTGACGGTGCCCAAGACGGTCGTAAATGCGATCGCCGAGATGATGGCAAAGAGCAGTTCGCTCATACTCAGCGCGAGTAGCGGGGCGGCCATGTTGCTGTCGGTCACGTCAAGCGCGCCGCTGGTCATCGCTCCCAAGCCGAGATAGAGCGTCAAGACATAGAAAAAACCGATACAGCCGATGCCGACGATCGTGCTTTTGCGAGCCGCCGCAGCATCTTTGACGGTGTAGTAGCGAATGAGAATGTGCGGCAACGAAGCAGTTCCGCAAAACAGGGCGAGCATCAGCGACAGAAAATTAAGCTTGTCAAAAAGGTTGTCGCCTCGGATGCCTTTGAACTTTGGATGTTCACCCGGGCGGAGGATTTGGCTGCCGGGCGTCGGCTTGGGCGTGTAGGTGGTGGTCGTGCTGCCATCGTCGGCCGTGACTTTTTCGGACGACCAAAGCACGACTTCGCTTTCTTGCAGCGTGCGAAAAAATTCCAACGGACCGAGTGGCCCGGTCGAACTGACGCCGCCAGGCAGCTTGCTGATATGGCCAACCGGAGCGAGCGAAGTTTGTCCCTCCCCCGTACCCAAAGGCAATCCGTTGATTAACGTCTGGCCATCTGCCGTGATTGTTTTTGTCTGAATTTGATCGACGCCCGGCTTGGCTTCAAAACCGCGGTCGAGAATCATCACTGTCAGCACCGCACTAAAAATCACCAGCAGCGAGCCTTTAAGAAACTGCACCCAGGTAGTCGACATCATGCCGGCCGAGACGACGATCAGAATCACAACGACCCCTACGATGACCACTCCTGCCCAATGCTCCAGGCCCAGCAGCGGTTTGACGAGTACGCCGGCGCCGACCATCTGAGGGATCAGGTAAAATATGCTCACAACCAACGTGCTGATTCCTGCCGCCACTTTGATGCCGCGGGAGTCGAATTTTGAATTGAGCGCATCGGCAAACGTAAATTTCCCGAGCCGCTTCATCGGCTCGGCCACGACAAACAGGGCCACGATCCAACCGGCCAAATATCCGATCGAATAAAGAAAACCGTCGTAGCCATAGAAGGCGATCATGCCGCAGATACCCAGAAACGAAGCGGCCGAGAGATAGTCGCCAGCAAAAGCAATGCCGTTCACAAACCAGGGAATCTGCCCGTGAGCCGCAAAATAGCCTTCGGATGACTTGGCTTGTTTGCCCAGATAAAAACTGAGGCCAACCGTGATGCCGACGAACAGCAGGAAGATAATAATTGCGAGCGGCGAAGTTTCGTAAATCATTGCTCGTCCCCTTCCTTGGTGCAAAGCAACCCGTAAAGCAGCGCGAGGACAATCGCGGAAACGATCAGCACAAAGCCATAGAGGATCGCCACGTTGATGCCTTCGATCGGTGTCGCTTCCATGGTGGTGGGCGAGAAGGTATTGAGCAGAACAAATCCGCCGTAGAGCAAGAGATAGACGGCAAAGAGCCTCATCCCGATGCGCGAGTTACGTGAGTTCATGAGTTTTCTGTGCTAGTTGAGGTGTGGATTAAACGCAAAGGGCGCAAAGTGAAACAAGAATGGTCGATAGGTTTTCTTGGCTGCCGAATCTTTCCGTGGGAACCGGGAGTGTCCCCCTATTGTTGAAACTCGAAAGGTGGTTTTCCGATGAGCAAGAATCGCTCGTCGGGAGACTACCATGGAAAAATCTAATCTTTCCCAATCGTTGGGGCAAGTTTCAGTTGGAGAAGCTGCCGGGATTTTTCGAGACCATCTGCGGGGCTGTGTTCGGGAGATGATCTGCGAAGTGATGGCAGCATCAGTAGGGCTTATTGCGATCTTGTGGGCTTTTGCAGCGCGATCTGAAAACGCCAAACTACTGCGGCAATTCGCTGCCATCACGCGTTGAGAGTGCCCGCCAAGCTTCAAGCTGGATGCTGTCGTTGATCGGTTTCTCCTTACCTGGCAAACCAAAAAAACGAGCCCGCACATTGTAGCACAGGCAAGTAGCACCGGCAAAAGGTACGAAAAGATCGCAGGAAACCCGTGTTGAAAATTCTGTTCCTGCTATATTGAGTAGCCGCAAGGCGAGATGCCGCGGCGATTAATTTGAGGTATTCCCCTCTCTGGAGTGACCGATTCTCATGTCTCGATTCCGATTTCCTTTTCCCCGATCGGGCGGATCACGCGGCCAACGCGCCAAAGGCGGTTTTCCGTTTCCCATGCCACAGCGACAAGCCAATCGGCAAGCAGGCGGGCGACGCCCCATGTTTGGTCGCCCCGGCGGCGCCGGGGGCGGGCTGGGCAGCGGCATCAAGGCACGACTGCTAATCGCACTAGCCATCGCGGCGTTTGCGCTGATTAGCTACTACGCCAAGCCGGGCGACATCAATCAAGTCACCGGCGAGAGCGAACGGGTCGCCATGACTGAAGAGGCGCAAGAGATTCAACTCGGTTTGCAAGCCGCTCCAAAAATGGTGGGACAGCACGGCGGCGCCACGCGAAGCTTGGCCGATCAGCAGATCGTCGATCGGGTTGGCATGGAGTTGCTTCAAGCCCTGGAAAACGATCTGCAACGATTCAACCAGCAGAACCCCGACGCGAAACGGCACAATCCTTATTTCCAAGCTTTTCAATTCACGCTGCTGGCCGACCGCAAGACCATCAATGCTTTCGCCCTCCCCGGCGGACAAGTCTTCATCACCCATGCTTTGTACGACCAGCTAGAAACCGAGGGGCAGTTGGCAGGTGTCTTGGGCCACGAGATCGGCCACGTGATTGCCCGACATGGTAACAAGCGAATGGCAAAGCAAGGACTGTTCCAAGGGCTGGCCGGAGCAGTCGGCGTGCTGGGCGGAGGCCAACAGAGTGGCCAAATGGCGCAGATGATTTCTTCGGTCTTAGCAATGAAATATGGCCGCGATCATGAACTGGAGTCGGACAAGTGGGGCGTCAAGCTGTGCGGCCGAGCAGGCTACGACCCGCGTGCCATGATGGGCGTGATGGATCCTCGATCGGGCTTCTGGCGGCAAAGCGCCACCCGAATTTTTTAGCACCCATCCGAAACCGGCCAATCGGATCGAATATATCAAGCAGGTCATCGCCGAGGAATTTCCGCAAGGCGTGCCAGAAAATTTGCGGCCGTAGCAGAGCTGAATTTCATAATCATAATCTTCCTCATAATCTTAATCACAAAGAGGGACAGGATTACAGATTATGAGTAGGATTATGATTTAGGGCCCTTCATCCACCCTCGCAGCGCGAGTAGTCCGCCTGCGATCAGGCCAATCACGACCCCTGTGCCGATTGTTTTTAGCGGCGACCAAGGGCTTACCTGCTCGTTTTGCAGCAACGTGCAAAAGGCGAGAAACGCTCCGAGTAAAGCTCCGAGCCCTGGCCCTGCCCAGGCGGGAAATCCGGCTCGTGGATGTTTTTGGTCGCTCATGAAAGGGCTCACTCTCGAATTCCACCAACGTGGTTCTTCGAGTATTCTAACAGTCTGAGAATCTGCATTCCACCTATTCCCCAGGAAACCCAGGCGAACTGCAAAGTCAGATAAACCGCCAAGGACGCCAAGATCGCCAAGGAACGAGCTGCAAGAAAACAGCTGTTTTTAAGCAAATTTCTTTTTTCCTTGGCGCTCTTGGCGGGCGCACTTGGCGGTTCAAGAAATAGACTTTGCAGTTCTCCTGACCTATTCCCCAGGAAACCTTGCATGCTGCCCCTGTTTTTGTTGTTCACGATCACCCCGCTGGTGGAGCTCTGGCTGCTGTTCCAGCTCAGCGGGATGTTTGGTTTCTGGACGACGATCTTCGTCGTACTTGCCACAGGTGCCTTGGGAGCCGTTCTGGCTCGCTGGCAAGGCTGGCGGGCATTGCACCGCGTGCAGACCGAGATGCGGCAGGGAATGCTGCCAACGGAAGCACTCGGCGACGGCGCTCTTATACTCGTCGCTGGCGTGCTGCTGATCACGCCGGGAGTGCTGACCGACGTGCTAGGCCTCTCGCTGCTCGTGCCACCGCTACGATTCGGCATACGCAAAGGCATCCAGCTTTGGCTGGCCAAGCACGTGCAGATTCAAACGAACTCCAACTGGCAAGGTCCGCGCGAAGTTTATCCTGAGGACAGTAACGTCGTTGAGGGACGTGTTGTTGATGCGCGTGTTGTCGATTCGGACCCAGAGGGTCCGGCTAAATAATCACTGTGGCAAGCGTCCCGTTTCGACCTCTGGAAAATCGCCGAGCAATCCTTCGGCCATAAATGCCACCAAGTCTTGCTTGTCCTGATCGCTCAGTTCAAGCTTCTTGATGTCTTTGCTCAGGTGCTCGTTGGGATGCCCGCCCTTGGCGTACCACTCGACGACTTCCTCGAGCGTCTTCTGCGAACCATCGTGCATGTAGGGGGCGGTCATCGAGATATTGCGAACCGTCGGCGTCTTAAAAGCACCTTGATCCTTGGCGTCGTCGGTTTCAGAAAAACGCCCCACATCGGGTTCCTCGGATTCCATACCGACGCCCAGATTGTGGTATTTTTCGTCAGTAAAGTTTGCGCCGACGTGGCACGCCGTGCAGCCTGCTTTGTCGTTGAAGAACAGCTCGCCACCGCGGGCCGCACTTTCGCTAATCGGGCTCGCTTCGCTCGACTGCTTGAGAACCATGTACTCTTCGTACAATTCTTCGTCCTCTTCTTTGAGCTCGTCAAGATCCGCGATATCGTCGGCATAGGCCTTTTCGAAATTGGTCAACTGCAGGTGATGGTCCCAAGGAGCGGGGCCCGTGACAATCGTCCGCTCGAAACTGGCAATCGCACGGCCCACGTTGTCGATCGTGACGCCATCTTCAAAAACTGCCGCGAATTGTTTTTGATAACCTTCGATCCCCTTGAGTGTTTCGACACAGGCTTCATGGGTGTTGCCCATCTCGATCGGGTTGGCGATCGGCCCGACGGCTTGCGCTTCGAGCGACTCGGCCCGGCCATCCCAAAACTGGGGTCCGCTCAAGATACGGTTATAAGCGACCGGCGAATTGCGGCCTCCCTCTTGCCCTTCGATGCCGACGCCAAACTGGGTGTTCTTGGCGTAGCCATTCTCGGGAGCGTGGCAACTGGCACAGCTAATCGTGTTGTCTGCCGACAGTCGCGTATCGAAATAGAGCTGCCGACCGAGCTCGATTTTGGCTCGGGTAAGCGGATTTGTATCGATGCCACGAATCTCGCCCGCCCCGGCAGCCAAGCCTAACGGCAACGTCGGCTTGAGTTCCCGATGGTTCTTGGAATCGGCGAGCCACGCATCGATTTGCTCGAGGGTGAGGTCCCCCTCGCCAGGGATGCCAACCAGAAGCTGCTCGTCTGAGGACAACAGGGCGACCTCCTCGGTAACGGTTAAAGTCCTCTCCTGAGGTGTCGCCGGATCCTCAGGCTTGGATTCTTCAGGCATAGGCTCCGCAGGCGAGCTTGCTTCAGCGAGCGGAGCAGCCTCTACAGGAGCCTCAGCCTCTTCTGCCGGCTCCCCCTCCTCGATTACCAAATCGGGGACCTCGATATCAGGCCCCGGCAAGGGCTCCGGAGTGCCAAGAAAACTGTTGACCAACAGCGCAACCGCAACCAGTACGACTACGATAGTGATAAATCTACCCATGATCGTTACTCTCTAAGACTTTCTAGGCGTTGGCTTTCTCAAAATACTCGCGGCTATCGGCCGGACTCGGTTTGATGGTGGGTCGCCCTTTTTCCAATTGGCTGGGCAGACTTCTCCGTTCTCCTCGAAGAACTGCAAGGCATCGACCAGCCGCAGGGCTTCGTCGACGCTACGGCCCAACGGCAAGTCGTTGACCAATTGGTGTCGAACCGTGCCTTCCTTGTCGATCAGATACAAGCCACGCAGCGCGATGCCGCCGGCCAACAAGACCCCGTAGTCTTCGGCGATCTTCTTGTTAAGGTCCGCCAGCATAGGGAACTGGATATCGCCCAAGCCGCCTTCGTTACGCGACGTGTTTCGCCATGCAAGGTGAGTAAAATGGCTATCGACCGAGCAGCTCAACAACTGCACGTTGCGCTGTTGAAATTCCGCGGCCGCATCGGAAAACGCGATGATCTCGGTCGGGCAAACAAACGTAAAATCGAGCGGATAGAAAAACAGCATGACGTACTGGCCACGATAATCTTCGAGCGAAACTTCCTTAAACGACCCATCCGGCATCACCGCTTGCGCCTTGAAACTTGGCGCCGACTGTTGAACTAAACTTCCCATGGCATTAATCCTCGTATTTGCTTTGCTAACAAGTTATTTTGGAAATTCTTAAAACGCGTTTTCTTTTGCCGGCTCACTTTGTCTTTTGCCGGCTCCTAATCTTCTGCCGGCTCACAGTTGCGAGCTGAGCGCCTCGAGTGCGGCATCGTAGTTGGGTTCGCTGGTTACCTCGGGTACGTATTCGGCATAAGTCACCGTTCCTGCTGCATCGAGCACAAAAATTGCTCGGGTAAGAATCTTCAACTCTTCGATCAAGGTCCCCCAGTTGTTTCCAAAAGTGCGATCTTGGTAATCGCTTGCCGAGCGAAGGTGGGTGATGTCCTCTGCCCCACAGAATCGATTCATCGCGAACGGCAGATCAAGGCTCACCGTCAACGCATTGACCGAATCGCCAAGTTTGCCTAGTGATTCGTTGAATTTTTTGGTCTGGATTGCACACACTCCGGTATCAAGCGAAGGCACACGACGCTCAGCAAAGTTGGCTTGCCCTTCAGGTCGGCTGGGGTGAGCTCTTGCATGCCATCCGCAAAAAAGTGCAACTTAAAATCTGGTGCCGATTGGCCTGCGCTGACTGCCTCGCCGGCAAGCGTCATCGGATTGCCCTTAAAAGTAATTGCTCCGGAACGTGACATGGGGTGCCCTTTCTGATTCGCTGGCTTTCTGATTCGTTGGAAGGAACTTCCCCCAGCAGTGGGGAAGCCAATAAGGCGAGATCGCCGAACCCTCTAGTATCGGGTTTTGCAGTACGCTGGCAAGGCCCGAGCACCTGAAATGG
>JAADIN010000076.1 GCA_013151315.1 Planctomycetota bacterium
GACAAACCCCGCAACCTGGCCAAGAGTGTGACGGTTGAGTAGGCAGCGACGTGCCGGAGGTCATGTACACCGACGGACGTTAGCAACAGGAACAAGTGGAAAGGGTGGCACCGACACTTGTCCGCAATCAGCCTAGCCATCGAAAGGACGTTATTCGGACACGTGTCGGTGTCGCTTGCGACAAGAGTAAAGGCCCCAATGCCGAACAGCCTCCTGTGCTGAGCACACCGACAATCGCTCGAAAAAAGTCGATTCGATGGCATTGTCTCTTCCGAGCGACTGTTGCTGCCACCCGCGTTAATCTGGACGGATGGATTCGTAGACGCATCCGGATGTGCTACTGGAAACAGTGGCGACGTCCCCGCACGAAGGTTCGCAACCTTGTGCGGCTTGGGGTGCCTCTGAAGATGGCGATCCTACACGCGATCAGTCGTAAGAGTTACTGGCGTCTCTCGAGAACTCCAGCGACTCGAATTGCGATGCCCAATAAATGGCTGGAGGAACTCGGACTGCTTTCGCTCAAACAACTCTGGTGCGACCTTGCTCCGCTTCGAGGAACCGCCTGATGCGGACCCGCATGTCAGGTGGTGTGGGGAGGGCCGTGTCAGCGATGGCGGCCCTTACCCGATTTCTGTGGCGCATTCTCCGTGGCTGCTGGAGGATGCGTCAACTCAGCAACACAATATCCGCGATGTCCTCCGGCTTGTATACCGCAATCGGTTTCGGCGGACAAATTATTAACGCACCCCAGTAATTGTCGAGTAATTCTGGCACCGCACGATCGAGTCGCATTGTTGTACCATCCAACGCGTTACCATCGGCCATCAGGTAGCACATTTTGGGATCAGCACCACGTTCCGTTAGCATCGCGATTAACGCATCAGCATGTTTCAGTGAACCGTCGAGTTTTTGTGCGCACGAGGTATCATAGTCAAGCGAATGGTTGAGGAGGTCAAGAATCTTCTTGCGGTGTTTCGGGCTGTTGAGGAATGAAAGGTAGCGCTCACGCTTTGATTTCACAATGTACGCGTGGACGAAACTACGTTCCAAGTGTGCTGTTTCAGCCATGGGCGGGTTGGAGCCGCAGAACAAGATATGGGGGGGGTTTACCTTCGTATAACACAATATTCTAGCGACTTCTCAAAAATCCACAAATACTTTGCAGGAAAGAAGTTGCAGACGATCTGGCAGAGCCGCATCAGGTTTTATGCCGGAAAAAGCAAACCCGCGATAAATCTCGGGCCCCCCGTCTCTGGGAAAAGGGGCGACTGCGCCGAAGAATGCCGATAAATCGGGGTAACCGCGTCGCCGGTCACTTCCAACGCACCCGGCCAAAAAAAGTGCTCGCTTTCAGCACGCGACTCGGCAACAATCAAAACCGCACTTCGATCCAAACTTCGATGCAAACGCTCTTTGACAACTAAAAACAAATCTAGCTCTAGACCCTGGGCTCCAGAGTCTCTCTCAGAACTCTGCTGGAGGTATCCAGCGGCCAGTGAAATCAGCATCACCAAACGGTTTGGGGACGTGCCGTAAATCACGCCTGCTTCTACCAAGCGAGGGGCACTACCCACGCACTAAATGCAAAGCCTGCTCAAAGTGTTGTTGCAAGCGCAAGAACTTATTCAGGTCGCCGCCCCGATCGGGATGCAGCGACTTCACCCGTTCGCGATAGGCTGCCATCACCTCTTCTTCGGTGCAGGAGGAGTGAAGATCGAGTGCCACAAGACAGGGTGGCCGATCCTGCATCGCCCAACGGGGAGTTCTCGACACCCCGCGAGCCACCAGCACCATGGCCATGCGTAGCGACCGCAAATAGCGACGGAAATCGAGAAACATCAGCACATAGGCCAACAGCGGCAAACCAAAAATCAGAGACAGGTAGCCCAAAGTAATGGCCACATCGATGCCATCGGGCCAGGACGGCCCAGGAAGGCTTTCAGCGATTAAGAGACTTGCTACCTGCATCGCGCTGCCCCTGCAACGTCTTAAAACAGCGTGTAAATAAACGGCGCTGAAATTTGGGCGGCTGCGATGACCAACCCGATCGCCAGCAAAAACAATACGCCAAAGCTCATCGCTAAAGAGCGGTTGACGATTCCAAAGAGAAAGATATCAACCAACAATCGCCGAGTCCATCGCATGAATAACATAAAAATCTCCTCAGGAATCAATCAATGGCAAAATTCTCACGCCAATCTTCCTCTTCTTGCCACTCGGGCTGCTCCGATTTTTGCAACAAGAAATTATCCAAGACAAGCAAGTCAATTCCCGTCCGCATGAAGCAAACATAGGCATCTTTGGGAGTGCAAACAATCGGCTCGCTCCGCACGTTGAAGCTGGTGTTGACCAAGACAGAATATCCGGTCAGGTTCTTGAACTCTTGCAAAATGCCGTACAAATTGGGCGATTGCTCTTGGTCCACGGTTTGGATTCGAGCGGAATAGTCGACATGGGTAATGGCCGGTACGTCCGAGCGAGGTTCGTTGACCCAATCTCGCATGTCGGATGCGCGATGGTCAACCGACGACGCCAAGCATCTTTCAGATCGGACTTGATCCACCATCAGCATGTAGGGCGATTTGGTGATTTCCTCAAAATACTCGTGGGCATCTTCCTGAAGCACAATGGGAGCAAAGGGCCGAAAGCTTTCGCGAAACTTTGTGGCGAGATTCAGGAACGACTGCATCTTCGGGCTGCGGGCGTCGGCCAAAATCGAGCGGTTGCCGAGTGCTCGAGGCCCAAATTCCATCCGGCCTTGAAAGAGGCCAATGACTTTTTCGTCGACAATCGCCTTGGCAATACTTTGATTCCGCTCGGGCATCTCGAGTTCTTGGTAGGGCAAGTGATTGTCGTCCAAGAATGTTCGGATCTGATCTCGCGGAAACGAAGGCCCAAGCTGCGAACCACGAACAAAATCGTGTTCGTTGTCGGCATGTCGAGGATTTTTCAGAATGTGGTGCCAGCTATAGAGGGCCGCTCCTTGGGCCGCGCCGGCATCGCCCGCCGCAGGCTGAATCCAGATATCATCAAAAATGCCCGAGCGAAGTAGCTTGCCGTTCGAAACACAATTCAGCGCCACCCCGCCCGCCATGCAGAGATGCCGCTTGCCGGTTACCGATCGGGCGTAGCGGGCAATCTTCATCATGATCTCTTCGGTCACCGTTTGAATCGACCGTGCCAAATCCATTTCGCGTTGAGTGATGTCTGCTTCAGGGCTCCGCCGTGGCCCATCAAACAAATCGGCAAACCGGTCATTGGTCATCGTCAAACCGTCCAAATAACCGAAATAGTCGAGATTCAAACGGAAGGAACCATCTTCCCGGATTGAAATAAGATGGTCCTTGATTCGATCGACGTACTTTGGCTCGCCGTAAGGAGCCAAACCCATCAACTTGTACTCGCCCGAGTTGACTCGAAATCCGGTAAAATAAGTAAAGGCACTATACAGCATGCCTAGCGAGTGCGGAAATTTATGCTCGAACAGCAGCCGCATTTGGTTGCCTTCGCCAACGCCAATCGCGGTCGTCGTCCATTCCCCGACGCCATCGACAGTGATGATTGCCGCCTCTTCGTAGGGCGACGGAAAAAAGGCACTCGCCGCGTGCGAGTGATGGTGCTCGGCCAAATGAAAGTCTTTGGGGACATCGTAGCCTAGCTTCGTAAGGTGACGCTCGATCTCATACGCGACCCAGCCTTTTTCTTTCAGCCAGACCGGTATCGCCATGAGAAAAGACTGGAGTCCTCGTGGAGCGACCTGGGTGTAAGTGCTCATAAGCCGCGTAAGCTTGGTCAGTGGCTTGTCGTAAAAAGTGACGAGGTCGATGTCGCTTTTGCCAACTTTCCCCGCCTCCAGGCAATAGCCAATCGCATGACGGGGCAATCGCGCATCGCCTTTTCTGCGCGAGAATCGCTCTTCTTGTGCCGCCGCAATGATCTCGCCATCGCGAATAAGACAGGCGGCCGAATCGTGATAGAGTGCGCTGATGCCAAGGATGTTCATTCGGACTCGCCCTTCTGTTCTGCCACGTCAACCGACCGGCTTGCCCACCGGCGAAACACACGACTCTGCTGTTGAATACGCTCTTTCAAGTATTTGGAATAAATCTGGTGTCCGAGAGCGTGCAAGTGGCAGCTGTCGTGGTAAAGCTTGTCCGTATCACCCTGCCCTTGAAATAACCCAACGGAGTGGCCAACCACAAAGCCATGCGGTTCGAGTGCGGCGCGGAGATCTTCTACGTTCTTTTCTTCTCTCGAGGGGATTTTTTCGGTGGTCCCTGCGGTGCGGCTAGGAAGAATCTCGATGAGTACGTCGCACCCAGCATCGCGAAGTTTTTGGGCCAATTTTACATAAGCGGCGATGCCCTCGACGCCCCGCTCTTCTCGTTGCTCGGCCGTTGGCCGCTTGCCTTTCATGCTGCGCCGCCAGAGCAGATGTTGCACTACCTCTTCCAATGCCAGGCGTGGAGGCGCACCAACCGGAAAATAGGGGATATCTGTCATCTCGCATAAATCGCGATAAATGTCACCGTTGGGAAGGCAAATGATTGCGAGGTCGGCATCGAATGTGCCGAATCGTTCGAGGTAACCCAGTTTATTGAAAGGGCCCCAACCATTCACACCAATGTTGAGCACCTCGACCTGATTCTTGCCATATTGCTCCTCGAAACTATTAGCGACACGCCGCGCGTAGAGTTCTGACTGATCAATGTAGCTGCCGCCCCACAGGGTGGAATCGCCGATCATCAGAATGCGGAATACGCCAGCAGGTTTTTCAGGCTCGATTTCTGGAGCACGCATCCCAAATCGATTGGTTTCGACAAGTCCCCCACTACGCGAAACGCTCTGATTCGGCCCCGGGTAATAGCCCGCACGCACATCCTGAACATAGAGGATAGGACTTCCGTAACCGAGTAGGCGAAGCAAAATTTCTGCCGAGACCAGCATCGCCCCTAGCAGGACAGCAATTCCTGCCCAACTGCGCCCCCCCTTGGCATCGACGGCCTCGGTCGCAAACATCGCACGAATGTGGCGAACTTTACGCCGGTCGTTGTCTACGGGAAGCCAATAGGTTTGTGAATCGCCGTCGCGCAGATGGAGTTTATCTCGGCCAGTGACCCAAGACATGAAATGAGCTGCGGTGAATCCGATTAAAAAGACGGGGACGAGCAGCACAATGCTTAAACCCCAGCCAAGACTTCGCCCCAAAGCGGCAAAAAAATTGCCCACGCCTGTGCGCCCTCGCTGCGAACCGAGCGTGACCACACCAATGATTGCGGTGATCGTCCAAATCACGATCCCCAGAGAGTGCCACCTGAAACCGAAGAAAACTAGGCTACCAATGATTACCCCAACCAAGGTCTTGATCGTGGCACCCAACAGACTGTGCTCAACCGTCTCAGTTTCATACTGAAACCATTTGGTCTCTTTGACAAGATTCGCCAAACTTGGTCTCCCCCTCAAAATGGCACATCCCCAAGGCGGACAGCACACTTGACAAGCAACGTGTCGAAAACAAAAACCGTGAACGGACTTGAGAAAAGGCTGCCTCTTGGAATACAGCGACAAGCTCTTCAGTCTACCCAAGCAGACTTCGTATCGTCAAGCAAATCGAATGGCTAGAAAGACCATTTCCTAATTGCTAAGAGCCATTGTAGCGGTTAGGGCTGATCTTGATGCTGAGATGGACGACTCCAACTACAACGAACAAGGTTGGGATCGCAAAGCTTTACCTCGTGCTGCAATCGAAGGGGCCTGAAAGCATGCAGATACCAGCGACCTTCAAAAAACGCATCTACGTAATAGTCTTGAAAAGTGGCTTGCCCGTCAGGGGGGTGAAAAAAGCGGTTTTCCTGGCAATTCTTGCAGTTTACCCATCACAGAAACCACCGTATCAAGCCCTCTTCGTGTTTTTTGTGGAAACGCCAGTAAAATAGTTGACAGGCTCGGCCAAGGCGGTTAGATTGAGTGTATCTGCCCATTGGTTAGGGCAGGATGTATCTGCAATCCTGGATGTCTAGTGAACTTCGACGGTACCCGTTAAATTTTAGCAATCTGGCTTGTTCCAGGTTTTAATCTGCTCATTCTGAGCCTCGGTACCTGATCTCGTTTTTATCCGCTCTTCGGGTAATTGTTGCTTCCCATCGCCAAAGATGATTAGGGTCGGTGATTGGGTAGCGGTCGTGGGCCGAGATGTTCGTCGATTAATTTCGTCCGTTAGTTTCGTCCGTCCGGATTTTTGTGAATAGGGAGTTCGTCATGCAAAGCACTATATTGTTAACCGTCGTGTCCACCTTGGTTGGTGCAATTCTTTTAGCGCTCGTTGGAATGGTTTGGACCATGATTCAGAGCCGTTTTGGTGAGTGGAGTGGCAACGCCGCCATCGGAACCTTGCATACTGGTTTCTTGCCGAAGTTGTCGATAGCCAATGAAGCCGTCACCACAAAGCAAAACGCACCGAGTCGCCGAGTGGTTCGCCGTCGCTCCAGCAGCCGTCTCACCGCCTGGGGATTTTCCACGAACTCGCGTCCCGTGCCCGCACTCAATGCAGATCGCAAATCGAAGTCAAACCGTCGGACTCGTGTAAAATCGACTCGGCGTGCCCCTCGCTGAAAACTTTACCGATTCCAAATTTGAGGTCGGACGAAACGCCGAGCTCGAGGGTGTCTATCGCTCTCGTCCTCGGCGTCTTTTCGTTAAGCAGACTGCTTGGCATTTTTTTTCATGTACTCGCCAAGAATCCATTCGTAGGTCTTGGCCATGCCGTCCCGCAGCTTGATCTCGGGAGCCCAGCCTAGATGCTTCCTGATGAGCGTATTGTCGCTGTTACGACCATTAACGCCCTTCGGAGCCGAAAGATTGTGATGGTGCTCGAATTGGACGCCTGCGATCTCCTCGACCATGTCGACGAGGCCGTTGATGGTAATCAACTCATCGGAGCCTAGGTTAATCGGCTCAAGAATATCGCTGTCCATGATCTTGCGGATGCCGGTTACCACATCGTCGATATACATGAAGCTACGGGTCTGCTTGCCATCGCCCCAGATTTCGATTTCCTTCTCACCCGTTTCGTTGGCATGCATCACCTTACGGCAAATCGCTGCTGGCGCCTTTTCTCTGCCACCGTCCCAGGTGCCGAGAGGGCCATAGACGTTGTGGAACCGAGCCACGCGGGTGGTGAGCCCATAGTCTTCACGGAAATGCCGGCACATGCGCTCTGAAAAAAGTTTTTCCCAACCATAGCCATCTTCAGGCAGCGCGGGATAAGCATCTTCTTCCTTCAGCGCGACGACATCTTCGTCGACCTGTTTGTCGCCGTTGTAAACGCAAGCCGAACTGGCGTAAAAGAACCGCTTTGCTTTTTGATCCACCGCCGCTTGCAAAAGATGGGTATTGATCAACACCGACAACATGCAGAGCGCCTTGTTGTTCTCAATAAAACCCATGCCGCCCATGTCGGCGGCCAGATTGTAAACATCGGACACCCCGGCACAGGCCGCGTCGCAAGCATCGCGCAGTTTCAAGTCGGCAACGACGTTTTCAACTCCGTCGTGCTTCTGATACCAGTCGCTGGTTGGTTTGATATCAACACTACGAACCTGATGTCCTTCTTCAAGTAACTGGGCCACTAAGTGTCCGCCAATAAAACCGCCGCCACCAGCGACTA
>JAADIN010000259.1 GCA_013151315.1 Planctomycetota bacterium
GGTCTTCGTACTTGTCGGTCGCGGCGTTGTAGCCGTTGTTGCCTTTCGACTCGACGACCTTTTCGCAGACGATGCCGCCATCTTGGCCTGCATTGCTGGCAATCGCCATCAACGGTGCGCGGCAGCTTCGCAAGACGATGTTGTAACCCATCTGCTGGTCGTCGCTCAGATCGGTCGGCTTGACCGTGTTGCTCGCTCGCAAAAGAGCGACCCCGCCACCGGGCAGGATGCCTTCTTCCACTGCGGCGCGAGTTGCGTGCAGGGCGTCTTCGACGCGAGCCTTCTTTTCCTTCATCTCGCTTTCGGTCGCGGCACCAACATTGACTTTTGCCACGCCGCCGGCCAACTTGGCGAGCCGCTCTTCGAGCTTTTCTTTGTCGTAATCGCTCGAAGCGTTGTCGATCTCGCGGCGAAGTTGATCGATGCGAGCCTTGATGTCGCTGCTTTTGCCGCCCCCTTCGATGATCGTGGTGTTGTCTTTACCGATGATCACCTTCTTGGCGCGACCCAGTTCGTTCAGCCCGATGCTGTCGAGCTTGATGCCCAGGTCCTCAAAAATTGCCTGTCCGCCAGTAAGCGTCGCAATGTCTTCAAGCATCGCCTTACGCCGATCGCCAAAGCCAGGGGCCTTCACGGCACAGATATTAAAGGTGCCGCGGAGGCGGTTGATGACCAGCGTTGCGAGTGCTTCGCCATCGACATCTTCGGCGACAATCAAAAGCGGCTTGCCTGCGTTCACGACGGCTTCGAGGCACGGCACCATGTCTTTGACCGAGCTGATTTTTTTCTCGTGGACAAGCACATAGCAGTCTTCCAGAACACACTCCATCGTGGCGTCGGTGACGAAGTAGGGCGACAGGTAGCCGCGATCGAACTGCATGCCTTCGACCCACTCGACTTCGGTGGCAAGGCTCTTGCCTTCGTCGACGGTGATGACGCCATCCTTACCGACTTTTTCCATCGCCTTGGCAAGCATGTCGCCGATTTCCTTGTCGCCATTGCTGGCCACGGTGCCGACCTGCGACATCTCGTCGACCGACTTGATTTTGACGGCCATCTTGTGCAGTTGGGCCGTGATGTCCTCGACTGCTTTTTCGATGCCCTGCTTCATCTGCACAGGATTCACACCCGCGACAACGGCTCGCAGGCCTTCGTTAAAAATAGCTTCGGCCAACACGGTGGCGGTCGTGGTCCCGTCGCCGGCGACGTCGGAAGTCTTGCTCGCGACTTCCTTGACCATCTGGGCACCCATGTTTTCATAGGTGTCTTCCAGCTCGATCTCCTTGGCGACGGTCACGCCGTCTTTGGTGACCGTAGGCGAGCCAAAGCTCTTCTGCAAAATGACGTTGCGACCTTTGGGGCCGAGCGTAATTTTGACGGCACGGGCCAGCTTGCTAACTCCGCGACGCATTGCATCGCGAGCTTCTTGTTCGAAGACAATCATCTTTGCCATGAGTGAGGTTCCTTGTGTTGGTGTGTTTTTGGAGTGAGGGGGAAACGCATGCTTACGCGTGCGGTTCTATTCAATGATTGCCAAGATATCGCTTTCGCTCATCAGCAGATATTCTTCGTCGTCGAGGTTGATCTGCTCGGGTGCATAGCTGGTGAACAGAATGCGATCGCCTTTCTTGACTTGCAGCTCGCCTCGGGTGCCGTCGTCGAGCAACGGGCCGGTTCCGACGGCAATGATGGTGCCGCGCGAAGGCTTGTCTTGGGCGCTGTCGGGCAGCACGATGCCGCCGGTGGTGACATCAAGCGACTCTTCACGCTCGACGACGACTTTGTCGCCCAAAGGCTGCAAGGTGACTTTACTTCGCTTCTTGGTGGCGGTTGCCATGGGGGGAGTTCTCCGGAGAGGGGGTGAATTTGGGATTTCTGATTTGGAATTTGTAGGGGGGGTGGCTGCTGAGAGTTAACCCTCCAGTGCTTTGACGATCCGAAAACTGTGAAATGACAAAGCACTAGTGTCGGCGCAGAGGCAGTCCGCTGGCAAGGGTGCAAAAGCAATCAGTGCGCCAAACTTGCCTACATCGCCAAGTGTTGATGCTGTAAGGGCTTAGCGAAATTGGGACCAATTGGGCCTCGCTGCCAAATTTGGCGAGAGCGGGCGCATCGCTAAGATCGAGTCGATGCCGCTGCCATTTTGGCAGTCCGGCAACTCACCACGAATAGCGCCAGGCGATCACCGCGAGGCCAAGCGGCACCAGATAGTAGGCAAACCTTGCCAGACGACCTCGCTGGACCAAACGAATCAGCAGCTTCAGAGCCCCAAAGCCAACTAGCATCGAAACCACAAATCCGACGGCGAGCGTTGCCAAAGGAGTGCTGGGAGAGCTTTCAAACATTTCGATCGACTCGAGCAACCCAGCACCAGCAATGGCGGGGATGGCCAACAGAAAAGCAAAGGTGGCCGAGGCTTCACGCCGCAACCCAACGCTTAGGCCAGCGGCAATGGTCGCCCCGCTACGCGAGATGCCCGGCAGCAAGGCCACGGCTTGAAACAGGCCAATCGTGAGCACCTTGCGCCAACCGAGTTGAGAGTATTCTTTCTCGCCTGCAGCGAGCCGTTCGGACCAGACAAGCAACAAAGCCGTGATCGGGAACATCCATCCGGCCAGCAACACGTTTTCGAGAATCAGCGCGCTCTGCTGCTCAGGTATCCCCTTTTTGAGTAGTAAACCGAGCACGGCCGCAGGAATCGTCCCGAGTATCAGCAGCGGTATCATGCGTCGATCGGAACCAAACAACCGTACAATTTCGTGCCGGTAGAAAACGAGTACCGCCGCCAAAGTTCCCAGATGTAGGACGATGCTCACCTCGAGCAAATCCTGCACAGGCGGACGACCCATCGCTTCTAACAGCCCGTTGGCAACCAATAGGTGTCCCGAGGAGCTTACCGGCAGGAACTCGGTGAGCCCCTGAACGATGGCCAAGAGGATAATTTCCCAGAGCGACATAGAGAGTGGAGGCGGTAGGCTTTAGACTGGAGGTGGTAGATTGACGACTTCTTCCCAACCCTACCGCCTCCAGCCTAAAACCTACAGCCTAAAAATGGGTATTCGGTTTCTGTGCCCCAACGGGCATAAATTGAACGTGAAAGCATTTCTTGCCGGCAAGCGAGGAATCTGCCCCGATTGCGATGCCAAGTTCATCGTGCCCCAGCATAGCGATGCGCTGGCTGTGCCTATCGACGCTGAGGTTCCGGCATCGGTTGAGCCGCCCCCGGTCGTCCCCAGCGCCCCGCTGCCTTCGACGATCGAACCCCCGGCAATCGAAATAGCCACGCAACCGTTGTCGCCCAAACTGCGAAAGCCGAGGCCCAGCAGCCGAAGGGAACGAGCTCGAAGAGTTTCGGTCGCTTTGGGTGCCCTGGTTCTCCTGTTGGCCGTGGCGCTCGTGATGGTTCTGTGGTACCAAAATTGAAAAGGGGTAAAGAAAGGCCCGCGAATCACACGAAAAGACGCGAAAAAGATCATTTTTCTATTTTGTAGTCTGTTATCGTAGAACACTTCTTTTGCAGTCTTCTTTCGTTATTCCGTCGTGGTTCAAACCTTGCGCTGTAGTACTAGCGGGCGTACTTTTGCTGGGTTTTGAGATATTGGGCAGCGCATAAAAAATGCCGGGGTTCGATTGCTCGAAACCCGGCATTTGCTTTTACTCTATTATTTACCTGATGCTCAGGTCGTCGAATCGCCTTCAGGAGCCTCAGGAGCGGCTTCAATGGCAGGCGTTGGAGCTTCGACTGCTGCACCACCACAGTTGGTGCAACCTTCGACAGCACCTTGGATGACAGCGCCTTGGATGGCCTGGCCACCACACGAGCTGCAACCCTGAATAATCTGGGCACTACCACACGAATTGCAACCTTGGGCTTCGCAACCACAAGTCTGGACACAGCAGTTCTTGCGGGCCTTGCGTTGCTCGCGACGGCTAGGGCAGCAAGTATTGCAGCTATCGCAGCTTGCCAATTGAGTTTCGCAACCGCCACAAGCAGGAGTGGCAATAGCAGCGGAGCAACCACCACAAGCGGGAGTGGCTTCAATGCAGGCAGGTGCGGCTTCGCAGCAAGGAGCAGGCTGGCAGCACTCGTTTTTCGAACGACGGGGTGTGCGACACTTCTTGGCTGGCTTGCAGCACTTGTTGCGATTGAACAAGCCGGCTTCTGCCTGGCTCTGACCAACCACTGCAAATGCAGCGACCAACATCATCAACGCGGCGGTCCATGTAATAACTCGGTTCATCTCGTATCTCCCTCTGAAACAAAAAACTGGGCAGTGAAAACGAGTTAGTCTATCCCGGTCGCAGCGGCTGACTGTGCCGGTTAGCTAACTTAGGCCGACCACAATAACATGGCCAGATGGAGTGTCAAGTGGCTAGATTTAGGGAATATCCTCAACCAGTTTTTAACCAGTTTTTTCAGTCCGGCAGGTCGAAGAAAGTCTGCGCGCCCCTGGGAAGCCAAAAGGCGGCCGAACCTCAGCAAGATAATGCTAATCATTTTAGAGAGAACGACTTAGGTCGTTTGTCGGAGGCAAGTTGCCTCAGCGCTAGCGGGTCGGAGTCTGTTGGAACGGGTCTTGAGAAGGTTGTCTCGCCTGACGAGAAATTCCGTCACCTTGGCCCGGCGTGCGCGGGGCGGAAGTCCCCATCAACTGGCCAGGATTTTCGAAGTCCACCAGAATCGGAGGCCGATCTGGCCCCATGTGGGCGGCCATCCCCGAGATTCGCCAACCCACGTCGGTCAGCCGGAGTCCCCACGTCATCGTTTCGTCCTGGCTCTGTCCGTCGGCGTCGCGTTCGATCCAGACCGACTCGACGAAGGCCTTGTCCGCTTCGAACATTTCGACCTTGCCGACGCGGAATTGCGCCGTCTCGCTCGCCGGAGGCGCAAAATCCATGTCGTTTTCCTTGATCCGCTGAAGGGCCAACGGAGTCAATTTCGTACTCGCCGATTCGGAGTTGCCTAGGCGAACTGCTTCCAGAAACTCGGCAACGACGTCAGCCGGTGCATCGGGCTTCGCACAGCCGATGGCGGCAACGATCACCACGGCAACGATTGATAACAGGGGTTTACGCATAGGGAGACTCCATGGACGGTCGATCGCAAAGCCAAGGGGTTGCAACCCCTTGGCTTTGTGGGAGGCGGGAGTCTGGCAAAAACGCCAACCGCAGTCAAGAACATGACCAAGCACTCGTGCTATCAACCGGCGATATGACCGATATCCGAGTCTTGCTGGTCGCGCTGAAAAAGTGCTAGCTGCGCTTCGAAGGTTGCGGCATCGACTTTCCACGAGGGCCGGCTATCGACATGCGCTTGGCAATGAGCCACCAGCACCCGATAGAGAAACTTGAATAGCTGCCGTGGCACACGCAGCGAAGCAAACGCCTCGATCAATCGCGAGTCGTCAATGCTCTCGTCGAAAAGATCTCGCAGCTTCGCCGAATCGCCTTCCTCGCCACAAGCGGCCACCCGAGAGTTGGCCAAATCGTAGAGCGATTGGCCCGTCCACTGTAGCGACGGAATCATGTTTTGCTTATCGAGCCGCGCCCGTTGGTAGAAATCGTGATCCTCATTCTGTACGTATTCCGACAACTCGATCGGAAGCAACAGCTTGAGCCCGAGCCCTGGCTGTTTGAGAAATTTGTTGTCGAGCATCGACCAAATCAAGCCACGCATGTTTTCTAGCGAGCCATTGATCAAATGCGGCTCATCGACTCGATCGACCAGCACCACCACGCCCGAAAACCCGAGCGCCTTCAGCAGTCCCTGGAACTTGTAGAGCAGTTCGTAGCGGTCGTCGGTACGCTTCTTGTTGGGCAACGGCTGGCCATTGATATCGCGTCCAGAAAACTGCATGAAGACTTGTCGAAGCGGGTTCACATCGCGATTCACGCAGCGCAGGTTGCGCGAAACGCCAAACGCTTGTGCCCACCATCGCCACACTTGGGCCAGCCATGGAGACCAACCCAGCGCCATGATCAGCCAAGGCCAAACGGAAGTCGTGAGAAGCGTCCAATCTTTTTTCCACCACAAGACGTAGTACAACACGGCCGCCTTCACCGCGACACCGAGGCCGCGGGTCGCCCAGTTTCGCCAGGGTACGTACCACAGTTTGCGACGCAAACGAACCCAACGAGACTGAAAAGCCTCGGTCAACGAATTGTCATAGCATGCGGCCAGCAAGAGCAAGTCGCGCCGTTGAAAATGATCGAGCCTGCGAATCGCATCCTCGGGAATCGCGTTGGCTGCCGAACCGCTCGGCTGGGCAATGCCCAACAGTCGGTCGACGAGACTCGTGACCCCCAACGAGAGGATCGCATCCATGTGGTCCCACAGTTTCCACTCGGCCAAAACTTTGGCCGGGTTCCGCCGTTTGCGACCGCTAAGTCGATCGGCAAAGCGATCGAGAAACGGGTTAAAATCGTCGTACTCGATGACAAACGATCGCCCCGTCTCGTGCTCTCGGTTGTGCTCTTCGAGTTGGGCAGCGACCTGCAGCCGCATGGCCGTCTTGCCCGCCCCTTTTTCGCCAAACACGATCGATGTGGCAGGGCTCGAAGGGTCGCCATAGACCTTGTCCCAATTGGGATGAAAAGTACTCGTGCGACAGCGGCCCAAAAAAACCGGGTCGGTCTGCGCATCCTCGTCCGCAAACGGATTGGCGGTCAGCCCGTAGTGAGCAAGTAGGTCGTGAAGATTCATGGGAAGACGTCCGGATTTGAACTAGCCGCCGCGATCTGACAGGAATAGCCGCGATCTGACAGATCGCCGGAGGAAAGCACCTACACCTCAATGGGCCGCATACTTGCCATCTTCAAGCCCAAGTTTCTTCATTTTCTTATAAAGCGTCGTGCGATTCACTCCCAGCGAGTCGGCCGTCGCGTTGCGATTCCAATTATTTGATTCCAACACGTCGAGAATAATCTGTCGCTCAGGCCCCTCGAGCGCCTCTTTGAGCGTCATACTGCCAGCTCGCGGGATGCTGATCGTTGGCCCGCCGGTAACGTCGCGAGGCAAATCGCTAACAACGATAAGGTCGCCCTTGCCAAGTAGCACCGCGCGCTCGACGACATTCTGCAATTCGCGAATGTTGCCCGGCCAAGGATAGGCTTCCAAGGCCAAGATCGCTTCGTCGCTAAAACCGTGGACCGGTCGATTGGTATCCTCCCGCAGCTCTTCCAAAAACGTCTGAGCCAACAAAGGCACATCGCTATGTCGCTGGCTGAGCGAAGGCAACTCGATGTTGATCACGTTGATTCGGTAGTACAAATCCTGACGGAAAGTTCCCTCGGCTACCCGCTGGGCCAAATTTTCATTGGTCGCCAAAACCAGACGCACGTCGACCTTAAAAGTCTTGTCGCCGCCGACTTGCTCGAATTCGAGTTCCTGCAAAACGCGAAGCAGTTTCACTTGCATCGCCGGACTGGCGGTACCAATTTCGTCGAGAAAGATCGTGCCGCCGTCGGCTTGCATGAATTTTCCTATTTTGTTGCCCGTCGCCCCGGTGAAGGAACCCGCGACATGGCCAAAGAGCTCGCTTTCCAGCAGATTCTCGGGCAGCGCACCGCAGGCCACTTCGATAAAGGGTTTGCCCGAACGGCCGCTATGGCGATGGATCGCGCGGGCGATCATCGACTTGCCCGTTCCGCTCTCGCCGGTAAGCAGTACCGTGGCTTTCGTGTCAGCGACGCTTTCGACCATGTCGAAAACTCGAAGCATCCGCGGGTCTTGCCCCACGATGTTTCCCATCGCATTTTTCTTATCGAGCTGCTTCCGCAGTTGGGTGTTTTCTTCGATCACCTGACGCTGAGCGAAGGCCCGCTCGATGCACATCAGTAGCTCGTCGTCAATCAGAGGCTTGGTCAAGTCGGCTGCTCCGGCACGCAAGGCTTCGACCGCCGCATCGGCGTCGCCGTAGCCGGTCATCAGCACGACGTGGCTCTCCGGATAATTGCGGCGAACCTGTTCCAAGAGATCAAACCCGTCGCCGTCCTGTAGACGCACATCGACGAGCAACATCTCGTAGCTTTTATGACGCAGTTGTTCGAGCGCGTCGGCATAGCCGGTTGAGGTGTTGACGGTAAGACCTTGGCTTCGAAGCCAGTCGGCCATCGATTCCAATAACTGTCGATCGTCATCGACCAATAAAAGCGATCCCTGATTCATGGTGCCTTCGTCTCCCGGCAAAAGGCGCTAGGGCACGGTTTCCCCAGCGCAGGCTTGTTGTAGGTTTCCTCAAGGCCTAGCGATGGGGAGAATTCACATAGGCTGTCGACAAATATGTACGTCGCAAGAGGCACCAAGTCAACAAAATCGCAAGGGGGGATTCCTGCCTGTACCGATGGTAGGGGTAAGACGACGGGCAAAGCCGAGGGATTGCAATCCCTCGGCTTTCAATGCGTGTGCGAGAAGCACGCATTTACGTTTATTTGCTTGCGAACGTCACCGAGCGCGAGGATGCGCTTTTTCATACGCCGCCCGAAGATTGCTCGTGCTCACGTGCGTATAAATCTGAGTCGTCTCGAGGCTCTTGTGCCCCAGCAACTCCTGCACGCTACGAATATCCGCCCCACGATCCAGGAGATGCGTCGCAAAACTATGCCGCAACGTGTGAGGGCTAGTGCGCTGGTCGAGCCCCGACTCGCGGAGATGTTTTTCCAACATCCGGCCGACGCTGCGCGTGGTTAGCCGCGTGCCAAACCGATTCACAAAAACCGGCGACTTCGGGCCCTGAGGCTCCTTGCCAGCAAGTTTGCGCAACTTGAGCCAGCGCCGCAACGCTCGCATGGCATACGACCCCAACGGAGCCAACCGTTCTTTGCGGCCCTTGCCTCGCACGAGAACAATGCCCTGATCGAAATCGAGATCGCCGTCGTCCAGATCGACCAATTCGCTCACTCGCAGCCCGCCCGAGTACAGCGTTTCCAGAATTGCCCGATCGCGCAGCCCCAGCGCCGCGTCGCTGGGCGGGGCCGCCAACAACCGACCGATTTCGTCGGTCGTAAGAAAGTGCGGCAACTTCCGCGCCTTGCGAGGGTTTCGCAACGCCTTCGCCGGGTTGTTGTCGATCCAACCTTCGCGCTGCCCATGCCGATAAAAACTTCGTAGCGACGCCAGCTTCCGGGCGATCGAAGTCTTCGCATACCCGGCCTCGTGTAGCGCCGACAGAAAGCCGCGTAGCTCGACCGAAGTCAAACTGGCCGGGTCGGGGCAACTGCCATCTTCCTCGCCAAAATACTCGACCAACGAGGAAAGATCTTCGCGATAGCTCTTCAGCGTATGCGGCGACGCACCCCGTTCGACATGAAGATGCGTCAGAAATCGAGCGATCTTGCGTTGCATGAGGCAAAGAGGCGAGAGGTTAGTAGCGAGTGAGCCGCAACGCGCTAGCGTCGGGCCTACGTGGCATAGCGGTATGCCCCCAGTGCCCCGACTCTCAATCTTCCAAATCGGTCTTCTGGGGAAGCGAAATTCTGTCAAGCAGATTTCCAGACGGGCTCGCCTGCCGCACCTTGCGGCTCAGCACGGCCGCGTCGTACCAAGTAAAACTCAGATCGGGTTGCGAAGCGTAGCGGCCAAGCATGCGCAAAGCTTCGGCCCGTTGGCTATCGTCATAAAGAAAAATGTAACGCTCTCGTCCTTTGACAAGCGCTAGCACATTGATGTCGTCATCATTCACGGTGGCAGCTCTCCATGCGGGGGGCGGGGGGTTGGTCGCAGCAGCGCGGGTGCTAGTGCAAACCAACAAAAAAGCCGTTTCGGCGAAGTCGGCTTCTAAGACGATCTATCGGCTTTCAGGCCAGCGCCACACCAGACGTGTTTTGTGGCTTCCCCCACGCGCCGCCAGCATCTCCGAGATGTGCATGTGGCAGCAGAACCGCAGGAAGTCGTCGCTCCGCTGCAGATAGGCTTCCCAACCGCCAAAGCGCGCGTCCTCTCGAAAGTAAACATAGCTTTTAAGCGCACCTGTAAGCTCAGGATCGGTGCCGCGATAAATGCGAGTGTGGCTTAAAACGGGCCCGTGAAAGGGTACGCAAGCCGGTTTTCCCGCATGGAGCGAAGGGGGAGTGAAGCAATTTTTGTCGGGCAAATTCGATGGCAACGCTCCGGTTGCACCGATGGTTTCGCCTGCAAGGATCGATTCGTTCGTTTCGTTCGATTCGTTCAAACCGTTTGTATCGACCTGGTCGTCGGCTGGCGTCGGCTGGAGATCACCTGCCGGAAGCTCTTCTGCTTGCGCGAGTCGAACGGCCCGATCTTCAAACGGGTCGAGCGGTCGCTCCGAATTGCCAGCACGGTCGGGCATAGCAGGAGGAGACGGCAAGCTTCGACATGCGCTATCACAGTCAGGCGTTTGCGTCGCCATCTGGGCGCGGGCGAGCGCCATCTCCGATTCGTAAACCAACGAATCGGGAATGTATTCTTCCTCGGGCGTGTTCCAAGGCAAACCGTAGCCGGCCGGTATTTCGTGATAGCCCGGGTTGGCCGTGTACCACTCGACTCGAAGCCCGCAGCGCGGAGGATAGTAGGGCGAATAGTCGGTCACCGAACCGACCACCACCACATCGACGCCCAAAAGTTCTGCCAGCCGACGCGCTTCGCCCGGCCCACGAAGATCGACCCGATTCGCGATAATCGCTTCTTCGACCACTCCGACCGGCACCACTTCAAAGCCGGGCGTCCTTTGCAGCTCAGCAAAGTAGGCCATCGCCACTTCCCGGCCATCCACGGTCGGTTCGTCGCTATGGTTGAAGAAAGGCGCAACGGCCACGCGGCTCAATTGCGGAAACGGATTGCGAATCACGGGCTGATGCGAGATTTCAGGCAGCACCAAGCTACAGCCGGACAAGCCGACGAGCATTCCGCAGAGAAGCAGTAAGAAGAGTTTTCCGCCCATAGTGGCAACGATTCCAAAACAAAAGGGGCCCCCCTCTTGTTCGGCTGTAGCGCATTGTCGTTAGCATCGGCACAATCGGAAGACTCGCTGTAGAAAAATAGCAACGAGCGGGCAAAGATCTCGCTATCGTTGCTAGCAGAGAAAAACCAAATAGCCGGAGGCACACTTGCCTCCGGGATTTTCCTCCGAGATTTTCCTCCGAGATTTTCCTCCGAGATTTTCCTCCGAGATTTTCCTCCGAGATTTTCGGACCGCGTGGCGGTCCGTTTATTCAAATCAGCCCCGCCATCGTACTCAGCCCCAGCGGCTCGCGGCATGTAAACGGCTCGCCATATTTCACGCCAATAATTTTCCCCCAATAGGCCGCCTCGTCGCGCAGCGAATCGACAAACGTCGGCGGCTCCACCGGTCGCCCCGTTACGAATTGGCTCTGATAGCACTCGATCGCAGCCCGTTTCTGCTCCCACTCGTCACTAATATCGAGCACAAACGCCGGCTGCACCGCCAGCTTCAGATGGACACAATAGTAATTGTAAATCCGCTCGGGATGGTATGGGTCGCCAGCCATGTCCGTGTTCGAAAGTTTTGCCCAGAACCGGGCCGCGTCGACCAATTGCGTCGCTGCCACATGATCGGGATGCGCATCGATCCAATACGGCGCAAAAAGCCAACGGGGCCGTTGCTGGCGAAAAACAACCGCCAATTGCTCGCGGGCTGCTAGCGTAGGTTCCAGACTACGGTTCGGAAGCCCCAGATTGTCGCGCCAATCAAGGCCCAAAACTTCCGTAGCGGCAGCCGTCTCCTGGGCACGAATCTCCAGCGAGCCATGGGGCGTCGGCTCACCCGAAGTCAAATCCAGCACACCAACGCGAAGCCCTTCGGCTTTGAATTTAAGAATTGCACCGCCCATCCCCAGTTCGGCATCATCAGGGTGTGCGGCAACGACGAGAATATCAAGCATCTGACGGTTCCAATCAAAAGAGATGAGTTAGCGCCGGTCGCCCGACCGGATATGCTGGGTTGGTGTCGCCAACGCGAACGCATTTTAATTTCGACCAACCGCACCTCGGCGTCAACACACTCCTATGACCGATATCAACGCGACCTATCAATTACTCTGCGACCAAGCCCGTGAAACGACGATGCTGGCGAGAATCCAGCAACTGCTCGAATGGGACGAGCAGACCAAGATGCCGAAGGCGGGCGGACCGTATCGGGCGGAGCAGGTGGCCTACATGGCGGGGCTCGTACACAAAAAACGGACGGCCCCCGAGATTGGCGAGTGGCTCGAACAGCTCACGCAGAGCCCTTTAGCGGCTGATCTCGAGAGCGATACGGGCTCGAACCTCCATCACCTGCGACGTGATTACAACAAAAAAACGAAGCTGCCACAGTCGCTCGTCGAGCAGCTGGCCAAAGCTTGCACGCTCGGCCAGCAAGCCTGGATCGAAGCACGCCAGGCCGACGATTTCAAAAAATTCCAACCCAACCTCGAAGAGATTATCCGCCTGAAGCGAGAAGAGGCGACGGCACTCGGCTACGAAAAAACACCCTACGATCCGCTGCTCGATGATTACGAACCGGGCGAGTCGACCGAAAATGTCGCACGCATACTAAGCGAGCTGCGCGATGCGCTGGTGCCGCTTGTCCAAGCAATTGCCGAAAGCTCGCAACGACCTGACGCATCGCTGTTGGCTCGCAGCTACCCGACCGATGCGCAAAAATCGTTTGGCACCGAAGCTGCCCGGGCAATTGGTTTTGATTTTAATGCAGGTCGACTCGACGTGACGGCGCATCCTTTCATGACCGGCCTGGGCCCGGGCGACGTTCGAATGACGACCCGTTACGATGAGCACGCATTTTCGGATGCGTTTTTTGGTATCTTGCACGAAACGGGACACGGCCTGTACGACCAAGGTCTACCGCGCGAACATTACGGGCTGCCGTTGGGCGAAGATGTTTCGCTGGGCATCCACGAATCGCAATCGCGGATGTGGGAAAATCAAGTCGGGCGTAGTCGCGCGTTTTGGGAGCATTTCTTTCCGCAGGCGCAAGCGGCGTTTCCTGCGGCGCTGAAGAATGTCGCAATCGACGACTTTTATGGGGCGATCAACGACGTACGGCCCTCGCTCATCCGCGTCGAAGCCGACGAGGTGACCTACAACCTGCATATCCTCATTCGCTTCGAGCTAGAACAAGCGCTGATCGAAGATCGATTGCAGGTCGCCGACCTGCCGGGGGCTTGGAACGAAAAGTACGAGCACTATCTTGGCATCACTCCGCCGAGCGACGCCGACGGCGTGTTGCAGGATGTCCACTGGAGCGCTGGCCTGTTTGGCTATTTCCCAACCTATGCGTTGGGCAATCTGTACGCGGCCCAGTTCTTCGCCCAAGCAGAAGGAGACTTAGGCGATTTGGATAAACAATTTCGGCAAGGCAAATTTTCCCCGCTGCGAGAATGGCTACGCAAAAACATCCATGCCCAGGGACGCCGCTACACGGCCGCCCAGCTCGCCCTACGAGTCACCGGTTCAACACTTTCCCACGAATCGCTCATTCGCCATCTAGCTAGCAAATACGGCAAGATCTACGGCCTCTAGCGAAAGCCAAGGGGTTGCAACCCCTTGGCGTTACCCGATACCACCGCAGCCCAACCATGGTACACTGGAGCCTTCTGGAAAACGGACTGAAAAACAGTTTAAGGAAACACGAAATGACGGCGTCCCTCGCCACTTGCCCCCTTTGCGCCAAGCAGCTTGCCATTCCCGAGGGGACTTCGCCGGACGATCGCGCCGAGTGCCCCGAGTGCGACGCAACTTTTCTACTCAGCAACGCGTTTCAAACTTCGTTGCCGACGGCACGCATTTTGGAAGCAATCGAAGCTTCTCCCGAGGGGCCTCCTGCGGAACCCATGTCGGTAGAAAAAAATTCGGGCGTCGCCTCGCTGGCCAGTTGGGAATCGCGTTTGAAAGATGTCATCGAACAAGATGTCATCGAACAAGGGGCCCTCGAACAAGAGGCGACCGAGCTCGTCGATCCGCCGAACATGGTTGACGCTCCCCAAGCTGAGCAACCGAAAGTTTCAGGTCCCGAATTTGAGTTCCACATCGATCCGCCTCTTGACGAGCAGTCGTTAGAAACGGAAAAGCAGCCCGTTGCTACCGAGTTGGCACAAGCAGAGGCGACCGAAGCGGCCGAACTTACGATTGGCCTCAGCACTTTGCACCCGCGACATCCACGCAGGTTTTCGCCACTGAAGTTCGCTGCCCTGCTCCTCGGCCCAGGCCTCATGGGGATTTTCCTGGGGCTCTATGCCCTACTGTGGATCAAGGGTCCCAGCGGCGATCTCCTCCATCTCGCTCAGGTCTTGCCTGAAGCCATGCTTCCCTGGACGCCAGCAAGTCCAGAAATCGAGAGCACGAAAGAAACCCCACCGCCAATTGACGTTCAGGACCTGCTGGTTCAGGAAGAACCCGCTGAAGAGCCCCTACGCATCGAAACCCTACACGACGAAGCAGTGCAAGTCGCCACTGCCGAGGAGCCCGTGCCGCAGGTTTTTAGTACCTTGCCCGACGAATTCAGCGAGCTTCTTGCCGCAGCCCGCGTAGCCGAGTCCGACTTGATCGGAGGCGACCTGAGCACCAACAAGGCGGTCTCTCAAAAAGGCAAGGCGTACATGGCATTTTGCCAATTGGCTCAGAATTTCAAGGCCCTCCACCTACCCGACCTGGATGCCTCGTCGCAAGCCAAGATCGCCTCGGCCAAAGAGCTTTTTGTTTCCTTGGCAACCAATTCATTGGCTTTTGGCGACTTGGCTTCGATCGCTTCTCGATGGTGGGGGTACGAATCGCGGCCCAATCAGGGTATCTTCTTTGCAGGACAGATACAGAATACCCAAACCCTCGGAGCCCAAACTCTCTGTTACGTGGCACTCGACGAGCCCGCGACGGCAACGGTCATCCCGGTGCTGCTGAGCCAACCCCCCAGTCTCGATGGCGATCGAATCGCGATCGTCGGGCGCATCGTCGCAGAGCCTCGCAATAATTTGCAGGGTTTTACGGTCGACGTACCCCAAGTGGTCGTAGCAGCCTACAGCCACGTGTTGCAGCCCTAATTCCATTTCCATTTCTCTTTCTCTTCATAAAATTTAGTGGCAAAGTGTAGTAAGCGAACAACTTGGTTGCCCCGTAGGGGTACTTGATAATAGCCCAGCAGTTTACTGCTGGGTTGCCGGTATCAAATACCTCTTCGTCCCGTAGGGACGACGGAATCCTAGCACTGTAGGGACGACCAAATCTACGAAGGAACATAAAAGCCGAGGATCCTCTGCCGTCCCTCCAGGACTCGTGAGGTTTCTCGGAAGCTTACCCAGCGATAAATCGCTGGGCTATTATCAAGCGTCCCTACGGGACAAGACGCTCAAGCTCCCACACTCTATCTTGACCAATCGACGCCTTTACCAATCGCCCACAAAATTCTCTGAAGAAACCAGATAGAGTAGAAACCTAGCCCAGAAACACCATGAACATCGCAGTTGTTAAAGAAACCTACCCCGGCGAGCGCCGCGTAGCCCTTGTGCCTGCGGTCTTCCCCGCGCTGGCCAAAGCAGGTTGGAACGTCCTGCTCGAATCGGGTGCCGGCGAATCGGCCGGTTTTGCCGATGCCGACTATCAGTCGGCCGGGGCAACGATCGTCCAAAATCGCGGCGCCGCATTCGGGCAAGCCGACGTTGTCCTCCAAGTCCGTTGCTTGGGAGCCAATCCCGAAGCGGGACGCGCCGATCTCGAATTACTCAAGCCCGGACAAGTCGTCATCGGCATGTGCGACCCGCTCGGCAATCCCCAAGCGGTGCAAGAGCTGGCCGATTGCCAGGCCACCCTGTTTGCCATGGAGATGATCCCCCGAATCACCCGAGCGCAAAGCATGGACGTGCTCTCGTCGATGGCGACGATCGCCGGCTACAAGGCCGTGCTGCAAGCCGCGAATCACCTGCCCAAACTCTTTCCGATGTTGATGACCGCCGCAG
>JAADIN010000203.1 GCA_013151315.1 Planctomycetota bacterium
CTTCATCGCAGAAAGCACGTCGTCGGGGTCGACGTAGCCCGAGCCGTCGCAGCCGACATAGGAAGTCTCGATTTCCTGGAGACGGGCCTGCATGGTTAACGGCCGAAGGACCGAGTTGTGCTCGCAAACGGTTGTGACGACGTGATCTCCGGGCCGCAGCAAACCGTGGATTGCCAGATTGAGTGCTTCGGTTCCGTTGGAAGTGAAAGCAAGTTGCTGCGGGTCGGCGATGCCTAGCAGTCGGGCGCAAGCGGCTCGTGCGTTGGCGACGATACGCTGCGCCTGTTGGGCGTGCGCGTAGGCACCACGCCCGGCGGCTGCGCCGACTTCGCGCTGGGTGCGATCGACCGCCTGGTAGACGGCTTCGGGCTTGGGCCAACTTGTGGCGGCGTTGTCGAGATAAATACGAGGTTTACTGCACGTTTCCAAACGGCTTGGTGGGGCTAATTTCTCTGGCCGCGGGACACTTCCAACATCGTTCAGGTCCATAGAGTTCATCCGCCGATTTGATACATGGCGCGCGGGGGCTGTTGGAAGTCGACTTCGCCAATGCCGTGGGCGGGCTGCTTTGCGGCGACGCAGTCGCGGACCAATTGACAGAGATCCGCATCGGTCGCGTTGCCGCGTAGCAGGGCTCGAGCGTCCCACCCCTCGCTGGAGAAGAGGCAATTCTGAACCTGCCCCTCGGCGGTCAGCCGAAGTCGGTTGCATTTGTCGCAAAAAGGTTCGCTCACGGGATTGATAAAACCGATCCTGCCTTTGCCATCGGCGAATTGATAATCCACGGCGGGCTGGCTGGGATCGTTGCGCTGCACGGGTTCGAGCGGACCAATTGCCTTTTCTAGAATTCGTCGCATCGATTCGCCCGAGAGCACCTTTTCTTCTTTCCAAGCGTGGTCGGCATCGAGGGGCATGAATTCGATGAAGCGAAGTTCGAGGTCATGCTTTCTTGCAAACAGGGCAAGCGGTACGATTTCGTGTTCAGTCAGGCCTCGGATGGCGATTGCGTTGAGGCGAATTTTTTCGAAGCCGGCCTGCTTGGCAGCAAAGATGCCCTTGAGCACCTGGTCGAGCCCGGGGCGACGTGAGATTTCCTGAAAGATTTTTTCGTCGAGCGTGTCGAGGCTAATGTTCAGTCGATTGAGGCCTGCCGATTTTAAGTCGGTCGCTTGCTCTGCGAGCAGCAGGCCGTTGGTGGTGAGCGCTAAATCTTCGATTCCTGGTATGCCGGCCAAGCGACTGACGAGTTTCGGCAATTCGCTCCGCACGAGCGGTTCGCCGCCTGTGAGACGTACGCGGTTGATGCCCAAGGTGGCAGCTATGCGGACGAATTGTTCGATTTCTTCAAAAGTAAGCAGCTCTTCGCGCGGTCGGAACGTGACCTTCTCGGCCGGCATGCAGTAAAAGCAGCGGATGTTGCAGCGATCGGTGACGCTAATGCGCAGGTTGGTGTGGATACGGCCTTGGGGGTCGGTGAGGGGTTGCGAAACCGCAAGCGGAGGGGTTGGTGTGGGGTGTACCCACTCAGTCTCTCCATCGGCCCATTGTTCCTGTTTCCAAATAGGGACGCGCACTTTCAGTGTGTCGATTAGCCACTCGCCTGCGGCGAACGCTTCGCGCCGGTGGGCGCTGGCGACGACAATTGCCACGCTTGCTTCACCCAAGGGGACCGTTCCTAGGCGGTGCGCGATGAGGCAAGCGGTGAGCGGCCATCGCTGGCGAGCTTCTTCTTCCAGTCGCTCTAGCTCCTTGGTTGCCATGGAGGGGTAGGCTTCGTACTTCAAACAAGCCGTTTCGCGGCCGTCGGTTATTTGGCGGGTGGTGCCCAAAAAAAGCACGACGGCACCTGCCTCGGGCGACTGGGCTTGCTCCAGCAGTTTGGCTGTTTCGATAGGTTTTTCGGTGATGAGAATCATTGCTTCAGCCGCCGCTTACGGGGGGAATGCAAGCGATCTCTGCAAACTCGGGAATTGGTGCTTCGTTGTCGCAGTACTCTGCATCAATGGCGAACAGGGCATGGCTTAGCAACGGAAAAAGCTTGGTATGGTCTTCGGCCAGTCGCTCACGCAATTGTCCCACCGTTGCTCCGGGGGGCAACTCGATTGCGATTTCTTCTTGTCCGGCCAATTCTCGTGCGCCGGCGAACAGTTTGACGATGACTCTCATGATGCTGGTTTCATGTTACCACCAGATCTTCGCCGGGGCTATGAAGCAACGATTTGAGCTCGGGCATCAGGCCGTAGGCCAGGGCAAGCAGTTTGATGGGGTGGATGGTCGGCTTGGTCGAGCCTTGCTCCATTTGGATTTTGCAAGCGCTGCACTCGGTGGTGCCAACTTGAAAACCTCCGGTGCGAATTGCGGTGAGCAGCGGCAGGCCTGCTCGTAGGCTATTGCGATAGTTGCGTCGCTGCATTCCGTAGAGCCCCGCCATGCCGCTACAGCCTTTTTCTAGTCGGTCGATTTGTAAGCCGGGGATGAGTCCGAGCAGGTTTTCGCCCGGCGTTCCGACTTCCAAAGCTTTCATGTGGCAGGGAATGTGGTAGCCGAGGGTCATCGAGAGGGTTGCGAAATCGAGCTCGAGGCGACCTTGCTGGTGGCAACGCCAGAGGTAATGGCAGGCTTCGAACGTGTGTTGCGAGACGAGCAGGGCATCGTCGTCGTCGGGCAGCAGAATGGGATACTCGTGCGTCAGTGCCAGTACGGCCGAGGGTTCGGTTGCCACGATGGTGTAGCCTTTGCGAATGGCTTCGGCAAGGAGTGCGACGTTTTGTTCTGCAATTCGGCGGGCCGGATCGAGCACGCCACGGGCGATGAGAGGCATCGCCGCCTGCAATTGTCCCTGCGGGACGTAGACCGAAATATCGTTGTGTTCGAGCACCGCCAGCAGGGCGTCGGCCAATTGGGTGTCGCAGTAGTTGGCATAGGTGTCAACAAAATAGAGGACTTTTTCTGCGGAACTTTGTTGCGGACGGTTGAGTTGCGGCCGGTTGAGCCGGCGCTGCGCAGCTTTTTGCAAGAAGGGGCGAGAACTAAAACGGGGCAGTTTGCGGCCCTGGGCAATTCCCAGTAGTTTTTCGACGCCCCAGCGCGTCGGACGATTCGACATGCCCCAGTTCACCACACGCGAAAAACGGGATGCCACGTGGCACATCCCGTCAATCCGCGCGATCAGCCAATCGTGGAGGCGTTCTCCGTTGGTGGTTGTGTAGGCGGCCTTGGCTTCGAGCATCAGTTTGGGAATATCAACGTTCGACGGACATTCCAAGCGACACATGTGGCAGTGGACGCACAGGTCGGCAATCTCTTTGCAGGCGTCTTCGACGAGCGTGGTTCCCGAGAGCGTGCCGGTCAGGATGCCTCGGGCCAGATTTGCTTTTGCTCGGGGCGACGCTTCTTCGCGCGGAGCGAAACGATAGATCGGACACATTCGCGATGCTTCGCTCTGGGTACGACATGCGGCACAGCCGTTGCATGCCCGTGCCGCGTGGGCCATCTCCTCGGGTTGCCAGTCGAGCTGCAGCTCGAACAGTTCTTGCGAGGGTTTTGCTGTCTGAGAACTTCCCGCTTCGCCAAGAGCCAAGGTTTCTAGTAGCGGGTAGCTCACGCTCCGCAGGCTGTCGGTTGGCTTGCTCGGCTGCTGGGGCACGATCTTGCCCGGGTTGAGAATCTGCTCGGGATCGAACAACGATTTGATTTTGCCAAAAGCCTCAGCCAACGGGCCGTATTGTTGGGCCACGAAGGGGGTGCGGCTTAAACCGTCGCCATGCTCTCCGCTGATCGTGCCGCCCACTTCCCAAACGTCGGCGTAGAGCCGCTCGGCCAGTGTCTCCATCTTGCGGACATCGTTCGCGTTCGCCAAATCGAGAAACGGGCGAATATGCAATTGGCCATGGACCGCATGGCCAAACAGCGAGGCGGTGACCTTTTCCTGCTTGAGGGTTCGCTGCATGCGAAGCAAAAAGTCGGGCAGCGCTTCGGGCGGAACGGCAATGTCTTCGACGATCGGGATCGGTCGCGTGGAACCCTTGAGTTGGTACAATGTCGGTACGTAGTGGCGAGCCAGTTGCCAGAGCATTTCGTGGTCGTACCGATCAGCGGCTACGTAGGAGCCCGATGCCAGGCGGCTTTTTTCTTTCAGAAGTCGAACGGTTTCGGCGAGTTGTTCGTGGAGCTGCGACTCGGAATCTGCCTGATGTTCGACCAAGAGCACGGCCTCGGCTGCCTGGGGGATGAGCAGCTCGTAGCGTGGATCGCTTTCTCTCGCGATGCTCAGGTGCCGGCGATCCATCAGGTCGCAAGCGCTCGGCTGCAAAGAAGCAAGTTCCACAGCGGCGTGGGCGGCCTTATCGAGCGAATCAAAGAACAGCAGCACGCTGCCGACGTGAGGCGCCAGCGGCGAAGTGCTGAGCGTTGCCTCGGTAATGAGCGCCAGGGTGCCTTCGCTGCCGGCAAGCAACCGAGCTAAGTGGATTTGTCCGTCCTGGCGAATGTCATCCAGCTTGTAGCCACAACAGTTGACTTTGCTACGCGGCTGGCAGGTGCGAATGGGTTCTTCGTAGCGTTGCAATATCTGCTCAACGCCGTTGACGAGCGAATCGACCCCTGTTTTTTGGGAGGGAGGGGACAGAAGATCGTGCCGCGAAAATTCAACCAGCTCGCCGCTGGCGAGCACCACTTGCAGCGACTCAACGTGCCGTCGTGCCGAGCCGTAGATGGGCCAGTGACTGCCCGAGCCGTCGACCGAAATGACTCCACCGAGAGTGGTCACGTGGCTGGTGGCCGGGTCGGGGCCAAAAACTCTCCCCTGGCTTGATAGCCGCGTGTTCAAGTCGTTGAGCACAACGCCCGCCTGCACCCGGACCGACGTTTCGGAAATATCGAGAATGCGTCGCATGTAACGAGAAAAATCGACGACCAGACCGCGGCCTAGGGATGCGCCGGCCAGTCCTGATCCGCTGCCGCGGGCGTGGAGCGAAATTTGGTTTTCGGCCGCATAGCGAACCGTGGCGACGACGTCTTCGACGGTCCGAGGTCGCACGACGCCCAGGGGGGCGATTTGGTAGATACTCGCGTCGCTGGCATAGAGCTCGACCGCCAAGTCGTCGCAGCGCACTTCGCCAGCAATCTGCCCCCGCAGATCCTCTTCGATGCGCTGTCGTTCGACGTCCATGTGTTTTTATCCGCGGTTCCTCAAGTCGTAAGGGGTTAGTCGTTAGTGGCCTAGTGCTTGCAACGAACAACGAACCCCTTAGAAAATGTCCCCCTAATTGTTGAAACTTGAAAGGCGGTCTCCCGATGAGCGAGAATCGCCCATCGCAACCTTCAAGTTTTAATCGTCGGTAAACGCCGACGGGGAAACCACCATGGAAGATCGTAATCTTTTTCAGATGCTTGGGCAAGTTTCTGCGGCGAAACCCAGGAGAACTGCAAAGTCCCAGCCAATCCGAAAAAACAAGGATTTGAACCACAACGGAACAACGGGAACAACGAAAAACCTGCGTAGTCCCGTTGTTCCGTTGTGGTTCCTTTTTAATGTTTAGGGCAGGTATTGTCTGCTTTTCGACTTTGCAGTTCTCCTGGAACAGCGGGCCCGCCGCCGTGCTATTTACAGAAACCATGGTACGCTAACCTGTTTTTTGCACCCCACGCTAACTCCCCAAAGTCTTGAGAAATCCGCGAAGACTGTTACGGACCTCCAGAGTATGTCGCTGGAGATCACTCGATTTCTTAACCGCGTGTTCCAGGCGGCCCTGCGGTAAGTGTTCTGCCCATGCTTCTGCCATGCCGAGTGGATGGAGCGTGTCATGGTCACTACCAATCACCAACGCAGGAACCTCGAGCGATTCGACTTCCTGCCAATTTTGGATAGGACAGTCTCCCGGAATACGAACGAGCCGCTCTCGTCGCTCGATCGCCAACGGTTTTCCAAACTCTTCATGGAAGAATTCATACAGGGCTAGGTCTGTTTTTTGCAGCTCTTGAAAAACTGGATGTTCGACGTAAGCTTGTCGCCATTTTTCTTTGCCATGTTGCTCGAACAATTGGGCAAGAAGAGGACACCACTTTAGGTTTTCGGGCGAAGGCGTATCGCACCAGGCAGGTCGGAGCAATATCAAGCCAGCAACGTGTTTGGGGAAATCGATGGCAAACCGCGCTGCGATAGCGGCACCCATGGAGATTCCACCCACAATGGCACGGTCGATTTTCAAGTGCTCGAGCAGCGCGTGCAGATCTGAGGCAAACTGCTTGAAGCAAAGCTTCGATACGGGGCCTACCGGCTCGGTTTTTCCGTGAGCCCTCGCATCGAGAAAGATCAGGCGATAGCCTGGGAGTTCACCCAGAAGGTCTTTGGGAGCGTCGAGATCGCCGGTCAATCCGTGGCACATCACCAGCGGATAGCCTTCGCCAAGCACTTCGTAGTGAAACCGAATTGAATCGTGCTCGAAGATTGGCATGCTGGAACGCTCCGTTTTTTTGAATCTTTAAGTGAATTGGGCAACATGATTTTTGACAAAGCGAACGCTCTGATCGACTTGTGATGGGGCCAAGTTGTGTAGGACGATGGGGCCACCATAGCCGATTTTCTGTAGGCACTCAAAATAGGTGTCCCAGTCGAGGCATCCCGTCCCCGCGGCCTGGGAATGTTTGGAGGGGTCGGCAGCGATGTCCTTGGCATGCGCGAGGACGATATCCGTTCCCAACAGGTCAAAGGCCTCGGCAAGGACTTCTGGCATGTTCTTCAGGTCATCTGGGGCAAAAAGGTTGGCTCCATCGATCACGATTTTTAGTTTTTTGGATTGCATCTGGTCGAGCAGCCGTCGTGCTTTAGCGGCTGAGTTGATGACGTTGGCCTTTTCTGGTTCGATGCCTAGCGTGACGTCATGCTGCTCGGCAACTGAAATAAGCTTTTCGAGCGAAGCGACCATTTCGCGCCATGCCCCGGGGCTGTCGTTGCCTGGGTGGGCTTGCCACATGTTTTCTGGGTCGCGTGTGCCAGTGCAAAGGGTGACGCAACGGGTTCCCAGATCGGGGGCTCGCTCGATGAGGCGACAAGCGCGTCGTGTCATTCTCTCCCGGAGCGTAACCTCGGGGTCAATGATATTGTAGGTGCCAGAGAGGCGACCATTTTTAGTTTGCGCGTCTGAAAACTACTACGAACTTGCTGACAGAACGCATCGTCAATCTCTTCAGGCAGCGACTGGAGTCCTGCACAGCGAAGATTAAAATGTACTAGATCGAGGTTGTGGCTCTCAATGGCATTGAGCACACCTTCGAGTGTCGGTTCATCAAATGTCCGTGCAAAAATCCCCACCTGCACCATGATCACGCTCCCTCGCCCTTGCAAAGGTCAACTCGTCGGCCTGTACGGATTGATTCTTCAACCGCTTCCAGCACTCTCACTGTTTCCAGACCTTCACGAACGTCGGGACTCGTTGGCTTGTCGTCGAGAATCGCTTCGGCGAAAGCCTCGAGTTGGTTTTTGTAGGCGTTGCTCTGACCGCCCAAGGGTTGGGACCAAACTTCGGTTGAACCGTCAAAAGCACGTACTTGAGCGGGACGGTGATAAAAGGGGAGGCTCACGTCGACCTGCACACTCCCCGACTGGCCAAACACCTCGTAGCGCTCACACCAGTCTGCGCAAGTCTTACACGTCAATTCAAAATGCCCACGGCCGCCGCGTTCAAACTCCAACAGTCCATGCCACGACCAATTTCCATCGTTGTGAGCTACTTGGGCGGTCACTGCGGTAATTCGACCGGCTAGAAAGAATAGATTGTCGAATAGGTGCGCACCCTGCGTGGTGAGATTATAATGTTCGAGGTCAGCTTTTGGGTGCAGCTTCGGTTTGACGGTAGCTTCGCTGCTTAAAATCGGATCAAGGCAAGTTTCTTGCATGGCGGGCCGGAAGATCGTGTCACGGTAGACGCCGCTGACCGACAGAATTGGCCCCGCCCGTTCTTGCAGAAAACGATGGGCGAAGGCGACGCCCGGATCATGACGCTTCATCGAACCGACTTGCAGCTTGAGGCCAGTTTGTTTGACGACTCGGGCCAGATCAAGACATTCGGCGCTATTCGTGCCCAGCGGTTTTTCGACTAACACATGTTTGCCTGCCTCGAGTGCTTGAATCGCTAGCGGCACATGAAAGGCGTCGGGCGCGGCAATGATGACCGCTTGCACTTGCTCGTCGGCAAGCATCGTCGAATAGTCGGTAAAAAGTCGCTCGACGCCCGCCTTTCGGCCGACTTTTTCGAGCAGATCATTTGCCCCGTCACATAGCGCAGCGAGCTGTACTCGTTGGGCACGCAATGCTGCGGGGATATGTGCAATCTGAGCGATTGCGCCACAACCTAACAGCCCAATTTTCAAACATTCATCAGGCATTCGATGCTTACTTTCCTGCGGGCCAAAAAGATCGTCGCCAGTTATGATCGCGTAGCTGATGTTCGAGCTCGTCGCTCATGGGCGGTTGGTCACCTACGGCGCAGTTCATCTGGGCTTGTTTCGCATTGCGACAGCCGGCAATGACGGTTGAGACGGCCTGCGGTTTGAGTGCGAATTTCAGTGCGGCCGTGGCCATGTTCGGTTCTGAGTTGCCGATCGTCTCGCGGATTTTTTCCACGCGATCCACGGTCCGCGGTAGTCGATCTCCGGCGAAATAGTCGTTTCGGATATCGCCTTCAGCAAATTTTGTCTCTTTGGTCAGCTTGCCAGTTAGCGAGCTTTCATCAAATGCTACGCGGACAATAATCGCCACGTTATGCTCCAGGGCCGCAGGAAAAATTTCTGCTTGGGCGTCTTGGTCGAGGATATTGTAGATGACCTGAACACTGTCGACATAACTGCCGCGGATTAAATCGACCACAGCATTTTGGTCAATCTCAGGTGTGCTGATGCCGATGGCGCGCAATTTCCCTTGTTTTTTACAATCTTTCAGTATCTCGAATGGCATCGGGTCGTGGTTCCAAGCGCGAGACCAAGTGTGGATCTGCACCAAATCGAGACAGTCGACGTTCAGATCTTTGAGGCTCTTGTCGACTTCGTCGCGAATGTGCTGTTCGGGATACTTTTCTTGCCAGCTTTGGTAGGGCGTTGCGAGCCAGTCGGGCTCGGTGATCGGCGGCACTTTGGTGGCCACATAAATCGGATCACCACCAGATCGCTCTTTCAAAGCGCGGGCAATCACGCGTTCGCTGCGTCCATCACCATAAGCACGGGCCGTGTCAATAAAATTGCAGCCTTCGTCGATCGCTTGGTGCAAGGCGCGTACCGACTCGCCGTCGTCCTGAGGGCCCCAGTTACTACCCAGCGCCCAAGTGCCCATGCCGATCTGTGAGACTTTCCAGCCTAACTTGCCAAAAGTTCGGTACTGCATGAAAAAACTCTCCGTGTTAGATGAATATCGGAATGGATTCAGACGACCGCATTGACCGGTGCGCTTGAACCGTGAGCAATCTTGTCAAAAGAAATCCCCAGCGCTCCAAATTGCTCTCGAATGTCGAACAGTGCGTCGCGAACAAAATGCAAGTCGCCGCCGTAGGTAATCAGCGATGCCCCCAAATCGAGTGCCCACTTCGCATGTTCCACGCTAGTAATGAGCGTGCCAAAACGTTTCCCTGCCGCGAGAGCCGCTTTCGCCGTCTCGGCAGTCGCGTTTCGGACCACCTCGGTGTCGAACTGACCGGGAACACCCGCCGCAACGGAAAAATCGCCGGGGCCAAAAAAGAGCATGTCGATCCCCTCGACCTCGGCCATAGCGCGAGCCTGACTGACCGCATTGGGCGACTCGACCTGCGCGAGCAGGACCGTCTGCTCGTTCGCTTCACGCAAGTAATCCACCATTGGCGTCATGCAATAGGGATTGTCGGGGGCAGCGCTAAAAAACCCTCGCTCGCCCAGCGGTGGGAACTTCGCGTGTTTCACAATCTTCCGGGCTTCCTCGGCACTTTCGCATCGTGGATACATGATGACCGACGCGCCGG
>JAADIN010000038.1 GCA_013151315.1 Planctomycetota bacterium
CGTCTCATTCAAACATTCCGTAAGAGATAATGAAGGCTTTTTAGAGAAAAATTGACGATCACGCGGTTTCTCATGCCGTCTGGAACCGATTGTAAGGCCACGACTCCTTAAAAAAATTGCCAGTTTGAGCCGTAAGTCGTTAAAAACAAACGCTTTAGCGAAAGACCCAAGAAGGGGGCCGTTTTTCCGCAGAGAAAACCGCCTACGGCTTTGGGACCTACTCAGGCTCCGATTCTGCCGCATTCCAGGCCGCCAGCTGGACACTTGGCCGGGGCGAGTCGTCCCTGGCAAAAAACAGCACATGCTGCCAGGGCATGCCATCAAACTGTCCCACCAGCTTGAAGCCGTTGGCTGTCAGCTCTTTCAGGGCCTGAGCTTGGCTCATCTTGTGCAACGGCTTGATCGGTACCGTGGGATCCTCTTCCCGAAACTCGACCAACGCGACTCGCCCATGCGGATTCAAGCTCTTGCGAATCTCGCCAAGTACCTCACCAGGGTACGAAAGCTCGTGGTAGACGTCGACCATCAGCAGCCAATCGAGCTTATGGGCCTGCAGCCGCGAATCTTTTTCCGTCGCCAGGACCGGCTGAACATTGCCGATGCCTCTTGCCTTGCAGCGTGCATCAAGCAGGTCCAACATCTCCTGCTGAATATCGACCGCAAACACTTTTCCTTTGGGGCCAACCAAATGCGCCAAACGGATCGCATAAAAACCATTGCCACAGCCATAATCACCCACCTGCTGTCCCGGCTTCAAATGCAACGCGTCGAGGAGCCTTTGAGGTTCTTCTTCTCGCTCGCGAGAATTGCGGATCAACCAATCGGCCCCATGATAGGACATCGTTCGGGCGATTTGCCGCCCCATGTACCAGCCCGCCTTCTCGGCTACCTTTTCTTCGGCGGCAAGATCGTGCGCACCGGAGGAGAGAATCGCAAATTCGATTCCTAGCAGGAGGAGAAGTGGCGAAAAACGCATGGAGAGCCCTTGCCAATGGAGTGACGCCGGCATGGCGAACCGCTATTAGCTTAACTCAAGCGACCGCCCGAGCGATAGCAGACGCATCCAGCGCCACGACCGAAATTTTTAGACGCTCGGCAACGCGCCGGAACTTTTCCGAATCGAGCAAAATCGTGCGATCGGCTTCAATCGCCAAGACTTGGCCCCCCGCAGCGGCCAGCGATTCGAGGGTCATCGCACCAACCGTAGGAACATCGAACCGCATGTCCTGACACGGTTTCGCCACCTTGACGACCGTGAATCCCCCGGACTTGCACAGTTCTCCCGCTCGGGCAATGCAAGCGTCGGTTCCTTCGATGGCTTCGATGGCCAGCACGGCCTGATTTTTGACACACACACTTTGCCCCACGTCGAGACCGCCCATCGCTTTGGCGATCTCCCAGCCAAAGGAAACGTCCCGCTGCTGCTTGCCTGTAAGACGTTTTCCAGCAATGGGTCCCGCTTTCACAAGTAACTCCGGTGCAAAGTCAGTGGCTGGTTCAAACGTGATGCCCTCTTTTTCAAATAGCGTGACGATGGTTCGCAGCAGGGTGTCATCTTTACGATCGCCACTGCCGCCAAAGAGCTGCGGGGAAAATGCGCAGGCGGTCTTCCAGTCGGGCCGATGCCTTAGCCACCAGCCCGGCTGGTAAAGCAGAACCTTATGAATCTTGCCAGCCATCGTGGCGCGGGTAACTCCTCGACGCTGAAAACAACGGACTGCCCGACCGAGACTGCCCATGCCAATCCACTCGAAATGCTCACACAGATCGGCCAGCTTCGGATCGGCATGATCGCGAATTCCCACGCCAACCACGCTTTGACCTTGGCTCCGAATCGCTTCGGCTACGGTCAAAGGAAATCTCCCCCAACCTGCCAGCAGGCCAATCGGCCGATCGGAATCGTCGGCAAATCTCGGAGGTCGAACGAGTGGGTATCGTAAAAACATGTCGAAGGCAAAGACAAAAGGCAGCACTTCATCCGAAGGCAGTAAATTAGCCACAGATGAACGCAGATGAACACGGATTTTTGAATGGGTTCGGGGTTTCCTCGTAGTTTTTTTTCAGCAGACGAACTGACCGAAAGCCCTTTTTTATCTGGGTTTATCCGTGTTCATCTGTGGCTAATTTACTGCACTTGGCTGAAGTATTACGGCAAAAGTTAGGCTGCTTGCTCACCCGAAGGCTGCTCGGCGCTCTCGTCAAGCCGTTGCTGCAACTCCTTGATCTGGCGTTGCAGCTTGCGGAACTCTTTGCGCATCTCGGGCAATTTTGAGGTGGCAACCATTTGCAACTTCTGTCGGTGGATCGGTATCGCTGGTTGGCCAAGCATGACCTCTCCGTCGCCCACGGGAAACGAAACGCCCGCCTTCGAACAGATGACCGCCTCTTTGCCAATCTCGACATGGTCGCGAATCCCCGCCTGCCCTGCCATCACCACATGGTCGCCAATCGAGGCGCTCCCGCCGATACCCACCTGGGCACAAACGAGATTGTGTTTGCCAAGCCGGCAATTGTGCCCCACCTGGACCAAGTTATCAATTTTCGTCCCCTCGCCAATCACCGTTGGCCCGTAGGTGCCGCGATCCACGGTCGAACCGGCGCCAATCTCGACCTCGGCGCCAAGCTGAACATAGCCCAACTGGGCCGACAGTTGATGTTTTCCTTCGTTCTCACGATAGCCAAAGCCGAAGGCACCAAGCACCACGCCTGCATGAATGATCGAGCGATCTCCGACGCAAGTGTTTTCGTAGAGAACCGCGTTGGGATAAATCTCCACTCCCGCACCGATCACACAGCCGGCCATGATATGCACGCCGCTGTGAATGGTCGAACCGCGACCCACAACCACCTCGTCGCCGAGCGTCGCCAAGGGATGGACATCGACGTCGTCTGCTAGCTGGGCCGTGGAGCTGATAATCGCTTGGCTGCTAATTCCTGAACGAAGCCGGTCACGGGTAGGATGAAAGTGAGTCACAACGCGCGCAAACGCGGCATGGACGTCGTCAACGACGATTGTGGGTTTGTCTTCACAAGAGACGTCTGCCGAGACGATTGCTGCCGCGGCCGCCGATTCGCCGAGTAACCGAGCGCGCGCCGAACTATCAGCAAGAGTGATCTGTCCTGCTTCGGCAACTTCAAGCGTAGCGGCCCCTGAGATCGGTGTCGTCGGTTCGCCTTCGAGACGACCATTCACCAGTTCAGCCAGGTCGGCTAGCGGGGTCGACATTCAAAAATCCCTTCCATCCATGGAAACTGTCAAGCAGAGCAAGAGCCCGTGGTAAGACGAGTGCTTTGTCACATCCCACTTCCAAGAGTTGTCAAAGCACTAGCCTCGCCGACGGGTGCGTGAATCGTACCGCCACCCTCCCCCAACCAGCAAGAGCAGATCGTCAATCGGGCTTTGTCGAGGGGGGCGTCACAAATACAGGCGGGAATTCCCGTCGGTCGATGATAGCATCGCCCTGTTTTCCTTATTTTCCACCCATTGGCAAGGAGGCCAACGAGGAGCGAGACCTTGGATTAATCGTTGTTCGAGTCCCTCATTGCTCTCAGGAAGAAATTCAGGTTTGCTCCACAAATAGCCGCAATCTGCCAGAAACAGCCGTGAAGCGGACCGATCGTCTGAGCAGCGGCCCGCCCCGGTCGACTTAGCCAGAAAAATTGCTATACTGCCAGATTCAACCTCGCGGAGAGGTTCGCCGTTCGTTAATTCAGTCAAGTCGTGGAGATTGCTTTGGGTACGAAAAAGACAGGCAAGGGTCGTCGTAAGGTCGGTCAAAAAAAGCGCCGTATGCGGGCAAAATTCGCCATCGCAAGAAATAAGCTTTTCGCGGACAGCTAGTCGCTCAACCTTTGATCCCCGTGGTCGTAACGCCTCGGACGAATGCGCGTTGCGCGAAAAAGAAAAGCAGCACCATGGGCAGCGTGAACAACACGGCTGCTGCCAGCAGTAAGTGCGTCTCGCTAGAGTGAGCACTGACAAACTGCTCCAGTCCGTAGGCCAACGGAAATCTCTTGGGATCGTTCAGGTAGAGCAGCGGACCGCCGTAGTCATTCCACGCTGCGATCGTTTCGAGCAGCGCCACGGTTGCCAGGGCAGGGCGGGCGAGCGGCAGCATGACCCGCCAGAGCACGCCCAGCTCGCTACAGCCATCGACGCGGGCCGCGTCGATCATTTCTTGCGGCACCGTCAGAAAAAACTGTCGCAGCAAGAAAATGTAAAACGCTTCGCCGAAAAATTTGGGAAGCACCAGCGCCCAGAGCGAATCGTAAAGGCCCAACTCGCGAATCACGAGGAACCGAGGAATCATCGTCACCTGCCAGGGGAGAAGCATCGTGGCGATTAGCAGCCCGAATACCAAATCGCGCCCCGGCCATCGTAATCGCGAAAAACCGTAGGCGACCAGCGAGCAGGAAAAGAGCGTTCCCGCGACGCTGCCCAGGCACAAGACGACCGAATTGCCCAGGTAACGCAGGAAGGGAATTGCTTGGACCGCTTCGGCGTAGTTTCCCCAGCGCCACGGGCGAGGCCACCACGAGTAAGGTGCTGCGGCGATTTGTTCGGGACTTTTTAGTGAGGAAAGTACCATCCAGACGATGGGTGCCGCCAAGAGGGTTGTCACGAACAGTAGCCATAATTGAGCTAGGCGGGGAGGGCGATCAATGTTCATCGAGCACCTCTTGGAGTCGTTGGCGTACTCGGGCAGCCGCTTGCTGCAAGGTGGTAGCTGGGTCGGCACCTCGATAAAGCACTTCTTGGGCGGCTTGCACCACCTCGTGATAGTAGAGCGACGCGACGGGCAACGAGGGCACCGGGATTTGGTCGGGGCTGGAAGCAAGGCGGACAAAAGTTTTGAGCAGCGGCCACCGCTCGAGTGCTTGTTGGTAAGCTTGCTGGTCGACGACTTGTTGGGAAGCGGGAATCCAACCCCCTGCCGCACAAGCAGCAGCCGCTTCGGCTTCGTGGCCGTCAAAACCCGTCCAAAACTTCATGAACTGCCAAGCACCCTGTTTGTGGCGAGCGCGGCTCGGCACGACAAAAAAATTGCCGTTCACCCAACCGGCATTTTTTTCCGCCGGGCGGAGCTGGAAGAGGAATGGTTGCAAAGACGTCAAGCGGCTTGGCTTCGGCAATGTCGCGCACGCGCCATTGCCCGTCCATGACCACCGCGTACCGGCGGTCGGCGAGCAGCGGAAACGCCGCCCCCGTAAGTGCTTGTTCTCCCGAACGGAATGCCGCGAGCTCGCTAGGCCCATAACGACGACGGTAGTCGGCCATCCAAGTGAGCGCTGCAACAATCTCCGGCGAGTCGACCGCCTTTCCGCCAAGCCCCTCGCTTGCGGGTTCGCAAAACGGCCTCCAAACACAACCCCCCATGCCCACAATCGTCGCGGATCGGGCAGGTACCCCATCCGCCGCCGCCCCGCTGCGTCACCCGACGGAGCAATCGTTTCCGCAATAACGTCCAGGTCGCCGGTTGTTTCAGGCAGGCCCAATCCGTGTTCGGCCAGCAGCGTCGTATTGCAGTACAACGCCCGGATATCGAGGCCGTTGCACAGGGCATAGAGCCGCTCGTCGTAGGTGCCCAATTGGCGAGCAGCGGGAAAGAGCCACGCGTCAAGCCGTTTTAATTCGTCGGCGGTTGCCAATTCGTCGAGCGGAGTGAGCACGCCCCGATGAGCCCAATCGGCCACGATCGGGTCGTCGTGATTCAGCAAGTCGGGCGGGTCGCCGCCGGCGACGCTGAGGAAGAATTTGAGATCAAGATTTGAGCCCGGCATCGCGATCGCACGAACGGTGTACTGCCGTTGCGACGCGTTGAATTGCTCGACGATCTTTTCAACAATCGGCCGATCTCGTCCGCCCCAAAAATGCCAAAAAACGATTTCTTCACGAGCATTAGAAGTTTGGGGCGTATCGGCAGCATCAATCGCCATGAGCACAAAGAGTGTGGCGAGTAGGATCGCGCTGGTTAGTAATTTTCGAGTCGTCATTCGTTTTTTCACTCCGGCGATCTGTCAGATCGCGGCTATTCTCCTGTCCGCCTCGCGGCTATTTTCTTACTTCCGCAATCCGAATTCCGAATTCCGCATTCAAATAACCCAGTGGCGTGAGGTTCGGAATAGCCATGTGGTTATCAACATCACCAGCACAAATAGCACCCATGCCATGGCCGAGGCGTAGCCCATGTCGAGATCCTTAAATGCGGTCAGAAATAAATGTAACGAAAGTGTTAGCGTCGAACCCGCCGGGTCGCCCTGCCCGTCGCTCACCAGATAAATTTGCGTGAATGCCTGCACCGATTGGATGAGCCCCATGACGACATTAAAGAATATCACCGGCGTAAGCATCGGGAGGGTGATGTGCCTGAACTGGCGTAAACGTCCCGCACCGTCGAGTTCGGCGGCCTCGTAAAGCCCCTTCGGGACATCCGCCAACGCGGCCAGATAGATGACCAGCAGATTTCCAATTCCCCAGAGGCTCATCAGTACCAATCCATCTTTCGAGCCCAAGATGCGCCCCGCATGATCGCCGGGCCAAGCCGGGGGCCAAGCAGCAGCGCTGGTGCTTTGAAACCAACCCTGAGACGAGAGACCGACCGATTCCAAAACTCCGTTGACCAAGCCTTGCTGCGGATCGAGTAACCCCATCCACAGCACGGCCGCCGCGACCGTGGGCACGACCGTCGGCAGGAAACAGAGCATCCGGTAAAGAGCTCGGCCACGTACTTGCCAGGTGAGCGAAACTGCAAGCGCGATTCCTAATACCACCGAGAGCCCGACGCTGGTGAGGGCGTAGTAAGCCGTGTTGGCGAGGGCCCTCGAAAAAGGGCCGCCGCTGGCCAATTCGCTCGCCAGACGGCGATAGTTACTCAAACCGACCCAGCGGGGCTCGCTCAGCAAATCGTAATCGCAAAAACTCCAGTAGAACGAAGCGCAGAAGGGATACAGCGTGAGCACGAAGAAACCAATCAGCCAGGGGCCGATCATGGCAATGCCGAGCTGGAGTTCGCGACGCTGCATAGGGAGGCTGTAGTCCGAAGGCGGTAGGCTGTAGGATGGGGGAGTCTTTCCTCATAAAACCTACCGTCTCAAGCCTAAAGCCTCCAGCCTCTCTATGGAACCTATTGCTACGCCTTCTGCCCGGGTGGAATTTCAGGCCACACGAGACGATGCCGGCATACCGCACATCACGGCCGACTGCTGGCTCGATGCGCTCTACGGCATGGGCTACATGCACGCGGTCGACCGCGCGACGCAGGTCTTTTTTGCTCGCAATGTGGCGACAGGCCAAGCTGCCGCACGGATTGCGGGCAAACCCGAATTGATCGAAACCGACCGCTTTTTCCGCCGCGCGGGGCTGCACCTCAACCTCGAATGCGAGGTCGAAAATCTGAATCCCCAGACTCGAGAGCAGCTTGAAAAGTATTGCGACGGATTGAACGACGGTTTGCAAGACGCCGGTCGTTCGCTGCCGATGTGGGTGACCGGCTTTCAGCCTCGGCCTTGGGATCCCACTGCGGTCCTAGCGATCGGCAATTTGCTGAGCTTTGCGGGACTCGCCGTCGCGGCCCAAGAGAACGAGCGATTGCTGCTCGAGCTGGTGCAAACCGGCATACCGCACGATTTGCTGCGTGAACTGATGGCCCCTTATCTCGAAGGCGTCGATTTCGAGCCATTGATGGATATCCATATCGAAAAGCGGCTCTCCGACGAAGCCTTAGAGATGCTGGCCGACCTGCCGCGACTAGCCGGCAGCAATGCCTGGGCCGTGGCCCCACGTCGTAGCGAAACGGGCAGCGCGCTGCTAGCTTCCGATCCCCATTTGGAAGTGAACCGGCTGCCAGCGATCTGGTACGAAATCGCATTGCACTGGGGCGAAGAATCCGATGCGAAATACGTGATGGGTGCCACGCTTCCCGGCTGCCCATTGATGGCGGTGGGCCGATCGAAACAATTGGCCTGGGGAGTGACCTACATGCACGCCGATACGAGCGACTACTTTGTCGAAGACTGCCGGCCGGGCGGAGCGACCGATTGGCAATATCGACGCGGCGACGAGTGGCACGATTTTCAAATCCGCGAAGAAATCATCGAGACCAAAGGGGGCGAGCCGCAAACGATGCGCGTTTTCGAAAACCCCGAGGGGACCCTGCGTTGGGATCTGGCCGATCAAAAACCGGGAAAATATCTTTCCGCAAAATGGATCGGAAGCGAAGTCGGCTTCGGGCGCTCGATCGGTTGTTGGCTCGATGTATTGCAGTGTAGCAGCACGCGCGAGGCCATGGACGTGGTACGAGAAAACCCTCATCCGACTCTGGTATGGGTCTTGGCCGATTCCGAAGGGCACATCGGTCGACAAGCGAGCGGCTGGCTGCCCGAGCGGGCCCCCGGGCAGGTGGGCATTCTGCCTGTCCTGGCCTGGGACAAGGCGACCCACTGGCAAGGACGCCTGCCCAGCGACCCGCTACCCAGCCTCTACGATCCACCCGAGGGTTACCTAGCAAGCGCCAACGAAGACATCGACCGAATTGGCGAGCAGATGATTCACAGTCACGGCCTGCCCGACTATCGCAAACGGCGTCTCGTCGAGCGGCTTCATGAATTGAAGTCGGTCACGATCGAGGACATGCAGCAACTACAATACGATGTCGTGAGTGTCCAAGCTCGCCGGCTTCTGCCAATTTTTCTGCCGCATGTTCCCGAAGGTTCTCTGCGAGATACCTTGCTCGCCTGGGACTATAGCTACGATCCGGGTAGCATCGCTGCGACGGGGTTTCAGCATCTTTACCGTCATATCGTGCTCGAAATTTTTGGGCATGAAGAGGGCATCGGTTGGCGGCGCATGCTTTTTCTTTGTACGCGAATGGGATACTCGTCGATGATTCTCACCGCGATCGACGATCTGCTCTGCCAAGAGCACTCGGGGTGGTGGGCAAACCGTGACAAAGGCGAAATGATCGGCGTGGCCGCCCAGCGTGCGGCCGAAGAACCCGAACAAAAATGGGGCGAAGTCAATTCCTTCCATTTTGCCAATCGTTTCTTTGAAGGCAGCCGCGTCGGTCGACTTCTAGGATTCAATACCGACAAAATGCCGATGCCCGGTTGTCAGGCAACGCCATTTCAGGGCCATTTACTTGCCACCGCGACGCGCGAGTCGAGCTTTGCGCCCAGTTATCATTTTGTAACCGACCTCGGCACCGACGAAGCCTGGACCAATCTTCCCGGCGGCGCCAGCGAAAGCCGTTTCTCGAAATGGTACCGTAACGATATCCCGCGTTGGGTGGCCGGCGAGTATCGCCGATTGGTAGCAAAGCTTTCGGAAGAGGGGCAATAGATTTGCCTTCGTAGCACCGGCTGTGTTACCATGAAAGCCGACTGGAGTACCACGAATGGCGACCGACAATCCCTCGAATCTGACCGAAGCCGAGAGTCTTTACCTCTACCTGGGCGAAAAAATCGCTAACGGGGGGCGCGACTCGTCGGCGGTCGACTTGCTCGCAAATTTCGAGGAGTACTACCGTCAGCTCCAGGATTTGCGTGCGAAGATAGCCGAAGCGGAGGAATCGAGCGCTCGTGGAGAATCAGCACCTCTTGATGTCGAGGACGTGATTCGCAGAGGGAGAGAAAGGGCCGCCCTGAGAGGAATCACGGATTAATGGCAAGCCTAGTATGGACGGTTCCTGCTAGACAGGATGTCGACGACATTTACGATTTCATCGCCAATTCAGATGGTCGTCCTCTCATTGCCGATAACATGACGCGTGAAATAATCCAGAAGTGCGAGACCTATGCGGAAGCATTCTCCGCCGGAAACCTGATAGGAACCTTGCGACCCCATCTTGGCGAGCACCTCCGAGTTTTTTCTTACAAGCGGTGGGTGGTGGTGTTCCTGCCCCTCGAAGATGGCATTGAGGTAGTGCGGGTCGTTGATGGCTCACGCGACTATGGCAAGCTGTTTGAGTGAGTGACTCCGGCGATCTGTCAGATCGCGGCTACTTTTATCTTTCGCATTTTGTATGAGTACTCCTGCCCAACAACGCAAGCTTATCGCCGAGGCGTACGACCCTCGGCTCGTGCGCGAAGCCGGCAAGCGGATGGCGGAGTTGCTTGCCGAGCATTTCAGTAGCGTCCAAAGCGGCGAAGGGCCCGTGCTCAATTGGGAAGAGCCGAGCCTGAACCTCAAGCTGGCCCGTGCTGAGATCGACGCGGGCCAAATTGACAGAGAAAGGGCTTCCCCAGCCCAAGGATTTGATTCGCTGGTTACTCGCTTCGACGCGCTGCTAAAACAAAGCCTCGCTCGAGGGCAAAACCTGCATCATCCCCATTATGTGGGACATCAAGTGCCCGCATCGATCCCGCTGGCCGGACTGTTCGACGCCGCCACGACGCTCACCAATCAGGTGATGGCAATCTACGAAATGGGCCCCTGGGCGACTGCGATCGAGCAGGCGGTCGTCGGTGCGCTGGGCGAAGCGATCGGTTTTACCGCCGGCAAATTTGGTGGCCTCATCACCTCGGGCGGTTCCTTGGCCAATCTCACCGCCCTGCTCACCGCTCGCAATGTCGCGCTTGGCGACGTTTGGTCGACGGGAATCGCCGCGCGATCGCCCGCTCCCGTGTTGGTTACTCATGCCGAGGCGCATTATTGTGTCACCCGCGCAGCAGGCATCCTCGGCTTGGGGACCGAGCAAGTCGTGCGCGTCCCGATCGACGGGCGGCGCCGGATGGACGCAAATCAGCTCGACTCGATTCTCTCAGATCTCCGCATTCGCGGGGTGCCGATCGTCGCCGTTGCGGCAGCAGCATGTACGACGCCGATCGGCGCGTTCGATCCGCTCGTGGAGATCGCCGACGTTTGCCGACGCCATGAAGTCTGGCTGCATGTCGACGCCGCCCATGGAGGGGCCGCCTGCCTTAGCGCAAAACATCGCCACCTAGTACGCGGGCTAGAGCTAGCTGACAGCGTTGTTTGCGACGCCCACAAAATGATGTTCATGCCGGCCCTGTGTGCGATGGTGTTCTATCGCGACCGAGAGCACCGTTTTTCTGCGTTCGAGCAGACGGCACCCTATCTGTTTGACCCGTCTGCCCCAGGCATGGCCGAGTACGATAATGGCATGGTCAACATGGAATGCACCAAGCGGGCCGCCGCCATGGGCTTGTGGGGCGTCTGGTCAACTTTTGGTAACCGGCTGTTCGAAGCGTTGGTCGATACGACCTTCGACCTTGCCCAGCGTTTTTATGAAATACTAGACGAAGCCGACGATTTCCAGCCCTTCTGCCGCCCCGAATGCAACATCGTCGTTTTCCGCTACTTGCCGGCGGAAATCCGGGATCGTCCTGCGGAGGAGATCGACCGTTTCCAACTGCAACTACGGCGAGCGGTCGTCGAGTCCGGCGATTTTTACTTGGTGCAGGCTCGATGGCCGAAGCTACTTGCGCGCGACGATGATGAATCCACTAACAACCGAAGAACATCTGCACGGGTTGCTTCACCGCTTGCGGCTTCGCACGTAGAGGGGGGAAACTCCGGCGATCTGTCAGATCGCGGCTATTGTTGTCCGCCTCGCGGCTACTGCGACAACGTCCGCAAATACCGCACCGCGTTGCCAATGTCTTCCACCGGCTGCCGCGAGTCGCGGCGCTCGATCGTCAGCCAATCACGATATTCAAACTCTTCGAGCATGCCCAAGAGTTCCGGGAAATCGGCCGTGCCGCGGCCCAACTCCACCTCGACCCCGTGACCGCTCGCCAGATCATGCACGCCATCGGTTGCATGCACGTGGGCAATGTGCCTGCCTGCAACCGAAACAAACTCAGCAGGCGATTCTCCTTGGGCAATCAGCCGCGCCGGGTGCAGATCGAGCGCCAAGGTTCCTTCGGGAAGCGAATCAACAAAATCGACCAAAGCCTGAGCGTCTGCCGAAGTCGCCTGGGCCGTCAGCCGAACGCCCAACCGATTGCCATGCACGGCCAAGCTAGAAATGGCGTCGATCAAGGTCGCCGCCGCGGTCGATTCCGCCGCGGGAAGATCCCCCAGATTGAAAATAAGAATTCGCGCCCGCAGTTGCGAGGCAAGCCGCATCGCAGCCAGGGTGGCCTCCAATCGCCGCTCGAGGTCGTCGGGATTGGCATAGCCGCGTCGAGTGGGAAAGGCCACCGACGCAACCCGCAAATTCAGATCATTCAGTATTTTCCGTAGCTGACGGAGCCCTGTTTCCGATAACTCAGCCGGCCGAAGCTCTTGGCGGGCGTCGAATTGCACTCCATCGCACTCCAACCGGGCAGCCGTGTGCAATGCTTTCTTGAAGGGTTGCGCAAAGCACCCCGTCTGAGCTGCAATTCTAAATCCTATCATTTCAATGTGACTCCGGCGATCTGTCAGATCGCGGCTATTCTCCTGTTAGATCGCGACTATTTGGATTTCCATGCTTTCCTGTCTCTCAAGTCTTCTGATTCTAACCGCTCTGGCGCTTCCGGCCAGTGAGGAGCGGTTTGTCGACGCGGTGGAGATCTTTTCGTGCGATTTTGGCGAAGCCTGGGATGTGAATTTCGACCAATGGCCCGACCGATGGACCCGACGCCGCGGTCCTGATTGGCCCCACTACGTCAACATTCACCTGGAAGACGAAAAGCAAGCCGTCGCCGGGCGATGCCTGACGGTAGACCTCAACGGAGGAGCCGCCGAGGTTTCAAGCCCTGCTATCTCGGTCTCCGAAAAGTTTAGCTATGTTGTGGAAGCCCGGTTGAGAACAGAGAAACTCAACCACAGTCGCGCCCGAGTGAAAATCGATTTTTACGACGACCAGCAACAGCTTTTGGAATCTGCCTCAAGCGAGTGGTTTCAAGGTTCTCGCCATTGGACCAAAATCCACTTCGGTCCGGTGAATATCAATAATTCCGAGGTGCGATGGGCAAGAGTTACGCTCCATGTCGATCAAGAAGGCCAAGCCGACATCACAGGCAAGGTGTCGCTCGACGACCTCTGGATGGCCCGGTTACCTCGAATGACCGTACATACCAACAGTCTGTACAATGTTTATACCAATCCTCGCAACGTGGTCGTCACTTGTGATCTTTCAGGGATTCTTGAGAAGGACCCCAACATCCGATTCGAATTGCTTGATGCAAGCATGACCGCATTGGATGCCACCAGTGTGCAGCTCGACGGACGATTGATCACCGAACGTCTCAGCAAGGCATCCGAATTTGTCGATGATTCGGTACTGCGTCCTGACGGATATGAAGGAAGCACGCAGTGGCGACCTCCGATCCAGGAGTATGGTTTTTATCGAGTAAGAGTCTCGATGCAAACGATGCGCGGAACGCTCAAAGAAGACGTGATTTCGATTGCCGTCGTGCCGCCCATCGAGCAGCACTCTCAGGGCGAATTCGGCTGGTCGCTCGCAGGAGGCAAAACGCCCCTCCCTTTGAATCAACTCGTGGAGCTTTTGCCTCGCGTGGGCATCAGCTGGGTGAAACTACCGGTTTGGTACGGCTTGTCGGAAACGCAGCGCGGCGACGAGTTAATCCGTTTCACCGAACAGCTCGGTGCCGACGACATCGAGGTGGTCGGCGTGCTGGATCACCCTCCCGCAGATATCGAATTTGGAAAATTTGTTGCCGAGGATATCACGATCGCCGACCTGCTTTCGAGCGAAGATCCCTCGGCTTGGCTTCCTTCGCTCGACGCGGTCTTGACCCGACTTTCACTCCGAGTGCGTTGGTGGCAATTGGGTAATGATCGGGATACCAGTTACTCCGACTTTCACTACCTCGACCGTGAGCTGGGAACCCTACGCGGGCAACTCTTTCGCTTTGGGCAAGATGTGAATTTGGGGATCGGCTGGCCCTGGAACAAGGCCTCGGCGACTACGCGATCGACCCCCTGGGACTTTCAACAATTTTCGGCCACCCCGGCTCTTACGAGCGACGAGATCGCCGCCTACCTAAAGCTACCCCGACCCAAGGGAATCACTCGCTGGACACTCGTCGAGCCGCTCCCGCGGGGCGACTACGATTTGGAAACTCGCACCCGATCGCTCGTTCAGCAGATGCTCGAAGCGAAAATCCATGGAGCCGACGGCATTTTTATCGCTGCGCCGTTCGACGATCAACGCGGATTGATGTCCAATCGGGGGACTCCTACCGAGTTGCTTTTGCCGTGGAGAACCACCGCATCCCTACTTAGCGGCACCACCTATTTGGGGTCGCTCCGTCTGCCAGGGGGAAGCGAAAACCGGCTGTTTGAAACGGCGGATGGCGACGTGCTGATGGCGGTCTGGAACCAATCTCCTCGTCGAGAGGTCCTCTATTTGGGAGAGGACGTGCGTGTTGTCGACGCTTGGGGACGCTCCACAACCGCTGAGCAAATCGAGCACCGTCAGGTCATCGAAGTCAGCGTGCTACCCAAATTCATTCTTGGCCTCAATCCGCACATTGCGAAATGGCGAATGAATGCCCGTTTTGTGCAATCGGATATTCCTAGCGTTTTTGGTTTCTCCCATGCCAATGCCATGGAGATACAAAATACCTTCAAGCAAGGAGCCGGAGGTTTTGCACGCCTGACGGCCCCGGAAGGTTGGCAGATCGTGCCCAATAAAGTCGACTTCAAACTTTCAGCAGGCGAAAGGTCGCAACGCCCCTTTCAGATCATGCTCCCGTTTGACGCCAACAGCGGCAATGCAACCCTGCGAGCCGACTTTCAGTTTTCCGCCGACCGACCCTACCAATTCAGTATTTATCGAGAGCTCGTGGTAGGCGATGAGGACATCGAGATCGAGCTGCACACGCGGTTGGCAGATGATGGTTCGCTCGTTGTGGAGCAACGGATGATCAATCATTCCGAGAAACTTCTTGATTTCAAATGCCTCCTCTACACCCCGGGCCGACGGCGACGACGAATGCAAGTTTTTCGTCTTGGCAACAATCATGATGTCAAAACTTACGTCTATCAGAACGGTCAAGAATTGATCGGCCACGAACTCTGGCTCCGCGCCGAGGAGTTAGGCGGCACGCGCATACTCAACCACCGCATGACGATCGAGCACTAAAAGAATTACGAAGGGGTGCAAAGCCGAGGGATGGCAATCCCTCGGCCCTAGCAGCGCACCTTGTCGACACCGCCGACAACCATTACGATGCGGTCTGCTCGTTCCACCCGCCATTTCATCACCTGCCACGCCTCTACGCATGTCATCCACCATTGGCGAAGCTGTCAATTGCCTCGAGCAGTTTGCTCCCACCGCACTAGCGGAAGAGTGGGACAATGTGGGACTTCTGGTAGGCAATCTCTCTTGGCCGGCCCTTCGCGTAATGACCTGTTTGACGATCACGCCCTCGACCGTCGCCGAAGCGATCGACGGGCGAGCCGAGTTGATCGTCACCCATCATCCTTTGCCCTTTCGTCCACTCCGATCGATCACGACCGACACGACGGCCGGACGCATGCTGCTGGAACTCATCGCCGCTCGAATTGGCGTTTACAGCGCTCACACTGCTTTCGATTCTGCACAAGCGGGCATCAATCAACACCTCGCGATTGGCTTGGGACTGCAACAGATCGAACCGTTAATCCCCGCTTCGAAGGAGGGCCTGACGGACGACGTTGGCAGGGGGCGTGTCGGACTCGTTGGCGAAGAGTTGACTCTGCGCGAGATGACCGAGCGAGTGAAATCTTTTCTCGACATGGGCGACGCCTCGGGGGGAACGCAAATTGTGGGCAGCGACGATTGCCTCGTCTCACGGATTGCGATCGCTTGCGGCAGTGGCGGCTCGTTTCTCGAGACGGCCATCGAAAAAAACTGTGATTGTCTCGTCACGGGAGAGGCGAATTTCCACACTTGCTTAGAAGCCGAAGCCCGCGGAGTCGGCCTCATCTTGCCCGGCCATTTTGCGAGCGAACGTTTTGCCATGCTTTCGATGGCCGACTATTTGAGCGAACAGCTCTCCGACATTACGGTCTGGGCCAGCCGAACCGAACGCAATCCCCTACGAAGCGTCTAATTGCCGTGCCGTCACGCACTTCACGGCGATGAGTTGACCCCAAGGTTTGGGCATCTAAAATGGGAGAGCCTCCGACTTCTCCCTTCTGCCAAGACAACCCCAGAACTCTCATGCCTCGCTACCTGACGGTACTGCCGGTCTACAACGAATCGAAACACATCACTGCGGTTTTGGACCAAGTCGCAAAATATGCGGCCGACGTGTTGGTCGTCGACGACGGTTCGGAGGATGGATCCAGTGAACTGCTAGCCCAGCGTAACGACATCGACGTGGTGCTGCATCCAAAAAACCGAGGTTACGGAGCAGCGATTCTCACGGCGTTCGATTATGCCATTGTCCATCGCTACGATATCGTCGTCACGATCGACTGCGACGGACAACACGAGCCTCAACGAATCGCCAAACTTGTCGCAGGCTGCGCGCGGGCCGACATTGTCTCGGGAAGCCGCTATCTCGACCAACGGGTGCCGACGAGCCAAGCGCCTGCCGACCGAAGGCAAATCAACCATCAGATTACCGCCGAGTTGAACCAGCGGTTGGGATTACAACTGACCGACGCCTTCTGCGGATTCAAAGCCTATCGTACCCAAGCACTGGCCCAACTCGACCTGACCGAAACCGGCTACGCCATGCCGCTCGAGCTGTGGGTGCAAGCCGCTTGGCACCAATTGCAAATTCTGGAATTACCTGTCCCGCTCATTTATCTCGACGAAGAACGCAGTTTTGGCGGAGCACTTGATGCCGCAACGACTCGTTTGAGTTATTACCGCGACATTATCGATCGGGCGATCCAGGCTTGCGAAGCTCCTGCGGTTTCGAAACCCGACGCGCAACGGTGCGGAACCTCGGGTTGCCTCTGTCCATGAACTCGACCGAGCAATACCAACGCTACAGCGCTCCTGAACAGGATGGGCAAGTGCTCAGTGTGCCTCCGTGGAACGCCGTCGGCCAATTGCTCGAATCCAATCAAGCAGTCCGAGCGTCTCAGTCGGCCGACATTCAAGGACGCTCTCTGCGAGATTTGTCAGCAGAAGCCCGGCAGTCGACTCGGTCGGCAGCCTTGGCGTACACCCGCGCGTACGCCGATGTGGATTCGCCCGGCGCCGAGTCGCCCCTCGTTCTGACGGGTCACCAACCCGAGTTGGTTCACCCGGGAGTTTGGCTCAAAGATTTTGCCACGTCGAGAATCGCCGGCCAGGCCCGGGGGACGGCACTGAGTCTCATCATCGACAGCGACCTCTGCCGCTCGCCGTCGATTCGCGTGCCAACAGGCACTTCGAGCGACCCGCGTGTCGAATCGGTAGCTTACGACCGCTGGATCGACCCGATACCTTTGGAACAGCGGACGATCCTCGATCGTGCGAGCTGGGATTCCTTTGGCTCGAGAGTTTCCAAAACGATCCGTCCGCTGGTCTCGTCGCCACTCATCGCGGAGTGGTGGCCTGAACAGGCCCTTTCCTGGGAGGCTTCCAATCTTGGGCAGGCGATCGCGCGGGCCCGTCACCGTTTGGAATTGCAATGGGGCAATCGAAGTCTCTGTTTGCCACAAAGCCAAGTCTGCCAGACGGACCCCTTTCGCTGGTTTGCGGTCCACCTGCTTGCCAACGCTTTGCGGTTTCGCAGAGCTTACAATGGGGCGCTCGCCGAATATCGTCGCGAACATCGACTACGCAATCATGCGCAGCCAACCCCCAATTTGGCCGAAATCGAGGGCTGGACAGAAACACCTTTCTGGATTTGGACATCGGAAGATCCGCGTCGACGAGGGCTTTTTGTCCAGCAAAAGTCGGACGAGTTGTTTCTAACTGATCGGGCCGGTTTTGAGCGATCGCTGCCCCTCTCGCCCGACGCCGGGGCAATACCCGCAATCGAAAAAATGGCCGACTGGGAATCGCTGGGAATCAAAATTCGCAGTCGGGCTCTCATCACAACGATGTACGCCCGCCTCGTACTGGCCGATTTATTCATCCACGGCATTGGTGGGGCCAAGTACGACCAAGTGACCGACGTGATTTGCGAGCAGTTCTTCGGTTTCTCGCCCGCCGCTTACCTCACCCTTTCAGGTACGCTTCGGCTTCCCATCGAACATCCATCCGTTGCCCCGACCCGAGAGCAACAACTGCGTCAAGAGCTTCGAGAATTTTCATACCACCCCGAGACGAAAACAGCGAGGCTAGCACTCGGTCCAGAGGAACAAGCAAAAGTTGATGTCGCCATTGCTCAAAAAAATTCCTGGGTGCAAACTCCGAAGACCCGGGCCAACGCGGCGGAACGCCACCGGAAAATCGTGGAAGCCAATCGAGCGTTGCAGGAGTGGTTGACTCCGCGTCGAGCGGAATTGGATCGGCAATTGGCCACCACAGCACGTCAAATCAAGACAAACCGGGTGCTAAAGTCGCGAGAGTACTCCTT
>JAADIN010000269.1 GCA_013151315.1 Planctomycetota bacterium
CCCGGCTGTTCGCCTTGTTCGCTACCATTGCCCGGCTGGTCTTGGCTCGACTGGCCCGTCTCGCCCTCGGCCTCTTGGTCGCCGCCCGGTTCTCCCGACATGTTTCCTTCGCCCGGCTGATCAGCCTCGCCACCCCCTTCGTCTGCCGCCTGATTTTCGCCAGCGCTGCCCGTGCCCGCACCTTCCGACTCTTGTCCGCTCCCTTTATCGCCTTCGCCCGAACGATCGCCCCCATCGCTTCCTTGGGTGTCCGACTCCGAGGAATCTTTGCTTTCCGAGGGAGCTTCCTGATCGCCGTTGGCTCCTTGCTCGCCCTGCTTTTCTTCGGGAGATTTTTCACCTTGAGGTTCGGGAGCACCTTCCTGTTCACCCGGTTCTTCTCCTGCACCGGCGGGGCCCTGTTCCTGAGGCATTTTTTCGCCCGGAGCCTCCTCCTCTTGCGATGGTTCTCCTTCTTTGCCTTCCGCTTCTTCGTCATCCGTACCGCGATCACTCTGATCCGAATCGACCTCTCCATCGGCCGCATCGCCATCGCTTTCAAGCGACTCCTCGCCACCACCGCCGCCCGGTTCGTTCATCTCCGACTCTTCGCTTGCGGCTTCGCCCTCCTGCTCCTCAAAATGTTCCGCCATCCGGTCGAAGGCGGCGCCATCATCATCGCCATCGGGCGAGACTTTTTCTTGGTCGCCACCAGCAGACGACTCGCCAGAGGATTCGCCCCCTCCCTCGTTCTGCGAAGAATCGTCGTTCTCCGACTCTTCGCCCTCTTGGTCGCCTTCCGAGTCGCCGCCCGCTTGGCCCTCGGAATCGGTTTGCGAATCTTCGTTGTCCTCATTCGATTCGCCCGCTTGGCCTTCTCCCTGCTGTTGATCTTGCTCGTCAGCCATGCCCTCGCCCTCTTCGCCTGCGCCGGCTTGGCCTTCGCCTTGTTGGCCCTCGCCTTCGCCTTCCGAGTCGTCGGATTCCCCCTCGCCCTTTTCGCCGGAACTCTCTTCGCCACCTTCCTCCGACTCGTTCGGTTCGCCTTCGTCCGACTTCTCTCCCTCGCCATCGTCAGCCCCTTGCTTGCCATCTTCGCGAGGCTCCACCACTCGAATTTGGCGACGGCTAGTAAACGCAAGGTTCGCTTTCGGACGACGATTATCCGCCGCGGCACCCCAGTATTTCAGCACATCGCCCACCTTGAGTCCCAGCCCGCGTGGCGTAATTTCCAATCGGCCCACAAATTTGCCCGAGTGGTTCTTCGAGAGCAGACGTTTTTTCATCACGCGCTCGCCACCGACTTTGCCCAAGATCGCGACGCTCCGCAACGCAAAATCGGGATCGCGTGCTTCGACTTCGATCGTCACTTGCTCGTCAAGCATCACGTCGACCACCTCGTCTTCCGGCGCAAGGAGCCGGATTTCTGGAGCATAGTCGGGCGTCACGTCGATTTGATATTTGGGGGGCAGCTTGTTCTTGCGACCCGCAGTCGTGGTGTAACGCAACATGTAGCTCGGGTAGCGCGAAGTACGACGATCGTCACGCAACTCGAGCGAAAAACGAATCGTGGCTTGTTGCTCTTCCTCGATCTTCATCAACAAGTCGTGCCGCCCGTTGGCGTTGAAGTCGACATGCCCCGAGGCGATCGGCTGATTAGAAATCGCGGTGATCGTCACCACGGTCCCCTCGACGGCGCTGATGTCGCCCGAGTGGACTTCTTCACGCGAGGGGTAACCGGTGTAGTCGGGATAGTCGTACTGTATGCTTTGGACGACCAACGTCGGACGCGCAAAGACCGAAACATGAAAACGGACCGAGCGCGCGTCTCCCGCTTCGATCCAGTACGAAAAATCTTGCTGCACGCCGCCACCTTCCGACATTCGCCCAGGCAGTTTGGCCTCGAACAGAACGCCTCCTGCTGCGGCCGTCATAAAAATCTCTTGCCCCACGATTTGTTTGTCCGCCGTGCTATAAAGCAAGCGAACGGGCTCGTCTTCCGCGAGACCCAGTACTTCGGCCGAAATTTTGATCTGATCGCCTCGCGCCGCCTGAGTATCTCCCGGCACGATGTCGTGCAGTTGCACCCGGCTCGGCACGGTAACATTCGTCCAAGGCAACAGCACTCGTCCGGCAGACGCGACCAAGTCTTTCGGCGACAACAAAAGATAGAGCGCACAAACGGCCACCACGGCCAAAAGAATATAAGTCAAACGCAAAATGGCCGAACGATCGACCACCGAATCCAACGAGACTTTCGAAAGCCCGCGGGCCGCCTGCTGCTCGATCGCATGGAACACCTGCCGCGAAATCAACCGCTTGCGGTTTCGCAGCAACAAAAAATTCAACAAGCTATTCTTCAGCGCAGGACTGCTCTGTTCGATTGCCTGGGCCGCGTAGGCTGCATTGATCGGCTGCCGCAACAGGGGCCAAATCACCCGAAAAAGATAATAAGCAGCTCCCAGCAGCAGCGTGGCACATAAGACCGTCCGCGCCGCCGTGCTCCACCCCCCAGGAATCACCCAATGTTCTAGCACGGCTGCGGTCGACAGAAACACGATTACGCCAATCACCAGCGTGATCATCCCCGCCGCAAGATCGACCCTCTTTAGAGAACGCCGAGTCCGCATGATTTGCTCATCGACCAGCCGCTCGGCCGCGCGAGGAATTTCAACAGACGAAGGTGGTTTGGTCACACTGGCCATGGCGGTGGGTAGAAATTGGTTCAATGAATGGGGTCGGTCAGCACATTTTCAAAAAAGTGTTTTGAAGCCAGCATCGTGGAAGTGGTTGTCACTCGAAAAGACGAGAGATATGCCCTCGCGACGCATCACGCAAAAGGACAAGTGATCGACAATGCCGGCCTGACCTGATCCGCCTCGTGCATAGGAATGCCAAGTCTCGTCGATTTCTTCTTGAGTTGGGTCTAAAAGATTGCCACCAGCAAGCAGTTCTTCTCGGAGTGCAGCGACCAGTTTTCGGAACGGATGGCGTGAAGCCGCGTTGCCGCACTCCATCAGGACGTAGGAAGTGGTGACAAGTCGATGGCGAGATGCAACAATCTCTGAAAAAGCGAGCTTCGCCTTCGAGTGCCACTGATCTCGACGATTCCATAGGGCCAGTAACCCAACGGTATCCAGGAAGACGGTGTCTATCATGGCTGATGTTCATCATGCCGGCTAGCAAGATCCGGTTCGCCCGAATCGAATGACTGAGACAGAATGTCATAAACGACGTTCTGAGGGCTACCATTTGTTTCCTGGCTGACGGGACGTGGAACGAACTCGACCTCAAGCTGGTCGGGGAGATCGACATCGACCAGAGGCCGGAATACGCCGTTCTCGTAGATCGCATGGACTGCTTTCATCGTGGCTCTCCTTTATCGTACATTCGATTCGTCATTTTCACCGTCTCACTCCATTATAGGAGTCCGCCACCAGATGGTAGACGACTTCTCGAACGATTCTTCGACACTTGGGGTGGTGAGAACCCCGATTTTCCGGAAAATCGGGCAGTATTCTCGCATCCTGACGACGTGACGCAACATGCTAAGCCCCTCGAAATTCCGCGAAATTGTCAGCGGCCGCCAGACCGGCCTCTCCGCCACTGCGCTCCGAGCCCTGCTACGTCTCGTCGAGTTCCCCTACCGCTGGGCCATGCAAATAAGAAACCACCGCTACAACCACCGAAGCGCCGCGATTCATCGCGTCAAGGTCCCCGTAATAAGTGTCGGCAATCTCACCCTCGGCGGCACCGGAAAAACACCACTCGTTCAGTGGATCGCCCGATACCAGCGGCAACAAGGTATCCGTGTTGCAATCGTCAGCCGCGGCTACCGAGCCTCCCCCGACGGCACCAACGACGAAGCCCTCGAGCTGCAACTCGCGCTGCCCGACGTTCCCCACCAGCAAGACCGCGACCGAGTCGCGGCAGCCCAAGCCGTAATCAAGCAACACCAGGCCCAATCGATCGTTCTCGACGACGGCTTCCAACACCGACGTCTCGCCCGCGACCTCGACATCGTGCTGCTCGATGCGACCGAGCCATTTGGTTTTGAACACGTTTTTCCACGCGGTACGCTACGAGAACCACTCGCCGGTTTAGCCCGAGCCGATGTGGTCGTACTCAGCCGCGCCGACATGCTCGACCCCGCAGCGCGAGGCCAAGTGCGCGACCGCGCTGCCCAGTTTGCGCCCGACGCTCTCTGGTGCGAAGTCGTCCACGGCCCCGCCGAGCTAACCAACACACGCGGCGAAACCCAACCACTCTCGGCACTAGCCGGAAAACGGGTCGCCGTCTTCAGCGGCATCGGCAACCCGGCCGGCTTCCGTCACACGCTTTTCGCGATCGACTGCGAGCCGATCGCTTGGCGAGAATTCCCCGACCACCATCGTTACACGGCAGAAGACATCGCATCGCTCACCGATTGGGCAACCGACGCCGAGCTAGCGCTCTGCACACGCAAAGACTTGGTCAAGCTCCAAGACGCCACGCTCGGCAAGGTGCCACTCTGGGCAGTGAACGTCGAGCTCCGTTTCTTGAGTGGCCAAGAACCGCTCGAATCGAGGCTGGACCGTTTAACCCAAAATTCGATGGAATCATCTTCGTAGGTGAGGATGGCAAGTCGAAAATACGGGGGCAAATGGTTTGCCCCATGCAGTGCCAACGGGCAAGATGGGCTCTTTGCTTCCTAGGAAGAAAAATCGGATGAAAATTGAAACCGTTAGGATATTTTTCGGTCGCTCTAGGGTTCAAGTGGCTTGGATTTGTGCGGATCAGAGACTTCGACAAACAGCAATTTGAATTCGACGAGTGCTGGTTGACCTGTTTGCGGGTTTTGCGCGGAGATTCTCCCAAGGTAAATGGCACCCTTCTCGACTGGCACGGCGACAGCCGGTTGCCTGCCATGGCGGCCTCCCAGATTGGGATGCGGAAATTTCACGCGCTCCTTGAATTCGTCCAACTTCTTGAGATCAATCGCATCGAATGCACTTGTCTTCGAAGTGTCTGTCAAACATCCTACCCAAGTAGACCTCACACTGAGATTCGGTTGACGTTGCGTCGGCTGTTCGTGAAACAACAATTTCATCCGATCGGCTGATTGCACCAATGTCATCCATCGGATTCCACCGTTGGGATCGCTTTGATTGTTGTTTGGCACAAGAGCGCCCGTATGCAGTTGGGTTTCTCCATGGGCGACGGTTTCTTCCGGAAAATCTTGCCCATAGGGCGATAGCATGGGCCACGATCTCCACACCACTTTAACGGTCGTCGCAATCTGGCGGTAGATTTTCATTTTGATCGGGGTGGAATCTTGTTTTTCATGCAAGACTTCAATCCGCTTGGCTCCCCGGGTGTAACCCTCGGCGGTCACGGTGCAGTTGTACTGACCTGGGTAAAGCTTTGCAGACGCGTGTCCGGTGTCGTCGGTCTTGATCACCGGCGTCTTGTGGTTGCGATTACGTGATCGATACGGAGAGAATGTCACCGTGGCACCGGCCAACGGTTTCCCCTGCGAGTCAACGATGAGCGCATCGATCTTTTGGCGATCCTCTTCGGTAAACCGACGAACGGTGAATACTCCCGAATTCTTAACCTCATTTCGGCTGGCCTGAAATTCGAATGGCTTGTTCGCTAGCCCCACTTGCAAGACCTCGACCCGAGAAGGCTGGCTGTTGCGCGACCGACGTCGGTTGAACGTATAAAGATGGTAACCTTTGGCAAAGGACTCGAGGTTTTCATTCTGCCCGCCGTCATGGACACGAAAAGCGCTCTTGGCGATTGGCTTACCGTTTTGGTCGACTAGCTGAAAATAAATTGCGAAAAAGTCACTTTCCGAATGGTTGAGCGGCGATCCATAGGAGATTGAAGTATCGATCTGGTCGATACGTTTGAGCAATGCGGCGGGCAGCATCTCGAGGGCCAATCGCAGCTCGATCAGAGTAGCCAGCCGATCGACCATAGATGGGTAAGCAGCGGCAATTTCTTCGCGTCGTGGCTGAAGCACTTCGCTGGCAGCCTTGCCGTAACCAGCGCCAGCCAAACTGCGAGCATGCCAAAAAGCAACGCCCACATCTTCAGGCGAAAGACGGTATGCTTCGGCAAATAGGCCTAGCGCCCGTTGATCGCTATCGAACAGCAGTTGTGCCTCTAAGCCTTTGAGTAGTAATCGTTGAGCCTGATTGCCTGAGTTGGTTTTCGTTGAAGTCACGGTCGCCACGTCGCGAAACGGTACCCGGAGCTTGGCTCCGTCGATATCGAGGACCAAGTTTTCGCCATCCATGGTCAATTGCCCTACCAAGACTGCGCCCGATTGCAGCGTGACCTGTTGTTCGGCAAGAGCATTCAGCGGAAATTCGAGAGTGGCAAGAACCGCAACAAAAAACAGTAAAACGCGAAGACGAGTGAGAACTTTGGACATAATACGATCCTGTTAGCTGCAACGTGAACTTTGGGCCTTGCAGGCAGCCGGAACAAACCCTGATACCTGCCACCCATGGTAAGCGCCAGTTCGGAACATTGCAACGAAATTGTGAAGACCGCAGGACCCCCGCTTCACTTCGCCGAGCAGACTTCAATATGGTTGGTCAGCCGTTCGTATTCCAACACACCCATCGCCGTGTGTTGGGCGATTTGCTTGGTGTAGTACGTGCTGCACTGACCTTCAAGAACGACCGCATGCTCTGCGACGACCACTCGCAGTTTTCGAATACGGCAAGGAAGGCGAGATTCGATCCGCTTTAGGATGCGCAAGGCCAACTGCTCGGCATCCGCTTCAGCAACTAGGGGCTCGGTATCCAGAGTCTCGGTATAAGGGGGCGACGCTTCGAACACCGACGACCGACGGTCGGGGAACTCGGCGACCGCGTAGGAGTTTTCTTCCGGAAACTCGGCCAGGGTTCTTGAACCGCCAACACTGGGAACAGCCGACTTCAGACCTGCAGAATAAATCATCACCATACCTCCGTGTACGCACTACGGCAGAATCGCAAGCGTCACCCGCCAATTTATCCCGATTAGCAACTACGGGTCAACCGGAACTCCGGTTCGTGCTGATTTGGCTTTTT
>JAADIN010000282.1 GCA_013151315.1 Planctomycetota bacterium
TTGGATAAGGAAAACTTCCAAACGGTATTGGAACAAAGCGCCTCGTTCGAAGAAGAGCTCCGCCAAGCCCTGTTTAATCGGCAGTGAGTTGCGAGCCGCTCCTCGCTACTCGCAACACAACCTTGGCTCAAACCCGCATTCCAGCGCCAAGAACCCTTGTGATTTGCGTAGAGTCACTTCGGCCAGTTTCAGAGAAACAAGCTGGGTTATGAGATTCGATTCTCCTTCGTACAGTCGACCACGCAGATTGCTGATCTCAAATATGGTCACGTCATTCACATCTCGTGTCTTCTCTAGCTCGTATAAGCGACCGCGCAGCTCTTGCACGTTCTGCTGTGCCACGACCACCCGTTGCCGCTGAAGATTCACTTTGTACACGGCACTCTTGATCTCGCCCGTAGCCAGCTTTTCGGTCTCCCGATAGAACATCGACAGCTGCCGACATCGGATCGGTACCTCCTGCTTGTAGCATGGATAGCAACGCGCCGTGTGGATTAAACCCTCGATGGGTTCAACACTTCCCAACGTCGAGTCGGCAAATTTCAGCACTCCGCGAGCAATGGGCAGCGTACTTTTTTCCAGATTGCGCATCACGAGCGACAAGCCGCGAAGATCCGATCGCGTCGAAAGCCCGTCGGCAAGCTCGACCTCAACATCCAAGGGCGTCAAATCGGGTTCCCAATCGACTTGCGGCCAATAAAAAGTGTGCTCGTCCAGGGGGCAGCCTACCAATTTTTGAAGCTGGCCGTTGAGTTGGATCCGTAGGAAATCCAACTGCAACTTCTGATCGCGAAGCTCGCTAAGTTTCGACTGAATCTCGCTACGATCTACGGCACGAGGCAAAGCAAGTCCCTCGGTTTGCAGACGATCGGCCCGCCCAAGAGTTCGCTCCGTTTCCCCAATGCCCTGCAAAAGAAAATGCTCTTGGGCCTCGAGGCCCGCCAATTGATAGAAAGCTTCCAGCGCCGAAGCTGCCGATGCGTTGCGTAGGCCACTCGCATGCAATGCTAGCAAGTCGCGATCGAGACAGAGATTTTTGCGAACGTTCTTCGTATCGCAGCCAATGATCACCTTCGCCCAGTGCCGTTCCAGTTCGACCATATTGGCCAAGTTGGCATTCGTTGCCGCATTGCACTGGCAAGTTGCCGCGTCGAGCAATTGGAAGGTTTCCGTCGGAGACGGCAGCGGCGTCAGCTCGCAATCGGCACACACCAGCTCCACAAGGTCAGGCGGACTCTCGTCGACCTCAGCCATCTCCGAAGGACAGGGCGCATAAGGCGTCCCCGGCACGCAGCCCCCAGAAGGGCAGGCACAACCCGTACCCACCGCAATAAGCGGCAGAAGCAGGAGGATAGCAAGAGACTTGGCAAGCATAAAAGGCGATCCCTCGGAAGCAAACGCTCGAAGGTATAGTTATCGAGTGCTAGATATGCTGTCCGCAGCAGTTGCCATAGTTTTTCCGCGCACAACGCTGAGGCAAACTCTACCGGTTATAAGCATGGCAGAGACCAAGCAGCGAATGCCGCCTCAGCTATGTTGGCACAGAGGGGGCCGTGGCGTCCCCGCCCACGACTTCAGCCAACAGCGCATCCACCTCCGTAAGATCGGCAAGCAGCAAATCCGGCTCCGAAGATTCCAGCTCTTCCCGCGAGGCCCCACCCGTGGCCACAGCGACTGCAAAAGCGCCAATCGACCGTGCGCAAGTCACATCGTTCACCGTATCGCCAATAACCATCGTTCCCGCCAGCTCGCCACGAGCATGAAACCGAGCTTGCTCAAGCGATTCTGCCGCGATGTCGTTCCGGTCATCCCACAAATCACCAAAGCCACCAAACTGAAAACGGTCGGCCAAGCCATAGTGGGCTAACTTTCGAGCCGCCCCCGACTTCAAATTGCCCGTCAGCAGTCCAGGCAACACGTGGTCCATTGTTTGCAGTCGGTCGAGCAACGCAACCACCCCAGGCAAGACGCGCCCCGGGCACTCGGGAAGCGTCGCCTCGAGATGATTCAAATACGATTCCATAAACTGGTGCCAATGCTCAGGCGAGGGCTCTACTCCGTGCAGCTTCATCAGCTCTAGCGTGATCGCCCGATCACTTCGTCCTGCAAATTTTACATCCCCTGCAATCTCCGTGATCTGGAACCGCTCGGCAAACGCCGCCGCAAAGGCATCCTTACCAGCCCCCGCGGTATCCAACAGCGTGCCATCAATATCGAATAATATAGTGTACATTTTAGTTGTCAGTTGTTAGTGGGAAAGCGGGTCGCTCAACGCAACTTCGGCTGTCCCGCTTCAACCCGCTCTCGATTGACCAACTCCAACGCCCCGCGTTCAATTTTCAAAAACTTGATTAACTGCGAGGTCGTCACCTCCAACTGCTTTGCGGCGACCGAAACCTCGAAGGCGTTCGCACAAACCACATCCAACGCTTCAGCCAACAACGCCGGAAACTCTTCATGTTCAGAGTTGGCGGAAATACGCCCCGCCTTGAGCCGTTGCCGCCAAACCGAGCTCGGGCCAGCCGCCGGCGATCGACGCTCGTAGAGTGCCAACTTCACTCGCAATCGATGAATCGCTTGTCGTCGATTCTGATCCTGACTCCGACGTTCGCTCGCTTCGCCCCGCAGGCCTGAAGGCAAGTGCTCGACTACGATCGCCGTCTCAACCTTATTGCGATGTTGCCCCCCGGGCCCCGACCCTCGCGAGCGCTGCAGCCGGCAATCCTTAAGCAATTGCTCCAGCGACAGTTGGGCAGGATGACACATGCGAAATACGAGCCCGTGCAAAGCCGAGGAATTGCAATCCCCCCGGCTTCCAAAGGGACTGCCGTAAATATCCTGCCTCAGAACGTGTTTTATAGGCTGCTGCGTGTGAGCCGCACGGCGCTAGCCGCGGGCCGCCCTCAAGGATAACGCCAACCCGACAAAGCCCGACGCTAGCGCGTTGCGGCTCACGTTATTTCAAAACACGTTCTAAAAATAAACGGGCGTCGCGCGTTACCGCGCGACGCCCGTAGCTAAAAGTAGCATTTGCAATTCAAAACGAAAAACTCTTTAGTTCTCGTCTTCGTCGTCATCTTCGTCGTCGTCCAAAAGACGGCTCGAATCGTCATCTTCGTCGTCATCTTCATCATCCAGCAGACGGCTTGAATCGTCGCCTTCTTCTTCGTCGTCGCCTTCGTCATCCAACAAGCGGCTCGAATCGTCGCCCTCGTCTTCGTCGTCGCCTTCATCATCCAACAAGCGGCTCGAATCGTCGCCCTCTTCTTCGTCGTCGCCTTCATCATCCAACAAGCGGCTCGAATCGTCGCCTTCTTCTTCGTCGTCGCCTTCGTCATCCAACAAGCGGCTCGAGTCGTCGCCCTCTTCTTCGTCGTCGCCTTCATCGTCCAGCAGGCGGCTCGAATCGTCGCCCTCGTCTTCGTCTTCATCGTCCAGCTGCACACTGGCATAGCCAGAACCAGCAATCACGTTGCTGGCGGGCAGCAACAACAATCCAAACATGGCCAATAAGGCTGCGAGGAATGCACAATTTCTCATTTCCGAACTCCCTTTTCATTACTTAAGCCCACGGAAACACTCCGCGTGGCGATATGGCCGGTCGCACAACCGGCCACAAACACATGAACGGCATTTTCTGACTTAGCCGCTTGGCGGTCAAGGACCTAAACGTCTGGAAGAGACAAAAAACCCTTTCCGAAACGGTATCAAATTCCCTAAAAACAAGGGCCACGAACACTTTAACCTTGCTATCACACCACCGATAATTTGGGACGAGAAACAGGGGTCGGCAGCCTCATATAGAGCCGACACGTAGGTGCCGGCAGCGTCGAATCAGGGGAAAGCATGGCCAAACTCCGGCCACCTAGCCCCACCGCTCTGGTGGGTAAGCCGCAATCCTTAGCCCCCAGCCCCTTCTTGAACTCCTCATGCTCAGGCATGCGTTTGTAATATTCATCCAACGGAAAACAACCAATACTCCTGCCCGCAGGTGGTCATCTAGCAAAACACGAGATTTCCAAAATTTGAATCAAACCAACCCAAACACGCGATCCATGTTCGCGGAAATTTCGCGAAGTCGATCGGATCCTCCGCCGTCGACTTCGGCGGCAGCCCAGCCGGTGTATTGAATTTCGGCCAACGCGCTGCGAACATCGGCCCAATCGAGGTCGCCTTCGCCAATCTTGGTGAACGAGTTTTCCTTACGCGAGAAACCCTTCAAGTCGAGTTTTACGATGCGCTTGCCAAGCGTGCGGATCCAGCCGCCCATGCTGCCATACTTCCAGTGATTGCCAATGTCGAACTGCACGCCAACCCACGGCGAATTGAAATCGTCGATATATTTGACAAGCTTGTCGGCAGTTTGATCTGCCGCTCCCTCGTGGTCGTAAAGAAAATGATTCCAGACATTTTCAACCGCAATATGAATGCCCAACTCAGAAGCGAGAGGCAAGGCCTTCGAGATATTTTCAACCGAACGCTGCCAAATTTCGCTCTCGGTTCCATCTTTGCCATGACCCACGACAAGCAGCACCGTGTTGCCGCCAAGCGAGTGGGTATCGCGAAGTGCTTGCGAGAGCAGCTTGAGTGCCTCAGCTCGCTCGTCGGCCGAGGCGCTCGTGTGACGAATGGCCCAATGCTTTGCACAAACGCTTCCGTCTACCGTCAAACCCGACTCGGCAATAGCCGCCTTGGCTTCTTCCAGGTCGGTGCCGGGAAGATCAAGTTCGATTCCCTGAAACCCAGCCGCTTTGGCGGCTTTGAACTTCTCCGTCAGCGACCCTTCCACCTTGACCATCCCAATCTTGAGCGTCTTGTAGAGTCGGTCTTTCAAATAACCCATCGTCTTCTCCTTAGAGTAAGCCAAGCTGGCCAGACATGGGCTAGCCAGTGCAAGGCCAGCCGTGTTTTGAATAAATCGTCGACGAGAAAAATGGCTTACGTCGGGCATACGTTGCTCCTGAAAAAAAATGGGGCACTCACTCGACGGTAGCGTAAACCCTGCAAGAGGCCACGTCAAGAATCTATCGATCAGCAAGATCGACACAGACGCACTCTTTGTCGTTCCGCATGGGAATCAACTGCCGCACTGCGGGGCGGTAATCGCACCTTCACGATCATGGGCCTTACCCACCGACAAGCTTACCGCGACGTGTTTATCGTTTCCGTCTTGATTCCGAGGATCGCAGCGCTGGTTCTAGTTTTTGTGGCCCGTGCGATGTGAAGCAAGCAGCTATTGAGAATTTACTACGCCCTACCCGCACGCCGAAGAAAAAGGGCTCAGGGACGGCGGAATTCTTCTAAATTGTTGTAACCCATCGAAGTTAAATGCGGGGCCATCGTGTCGAAGATTTTTTCCGTGCGGGCTTGCTGCTCTTCGCCCATGGTCTGGCGACTGTTGCCGATTTTGAATCCGCGTTGCGCGATCGCAGCCCGCAAACCCATAGGAAATTCAAACGGGTTGATGATGGCTTCAAAGAAGCCTAGGAGATCGAACTGCATTTGCTGGGCCGTGGGGAAGTCGCCCGCGCGGGTGGCTTCATACAAGCGGCGGAAGTAGTCGGGCACGATACCGCTGAGCGCATTGGTGCCGCCGTTACAGCCCATCAGTAGCATGGGGACCAAGGCAGGCTCCCAACCGCAGAGAAACACAAAATCGGGGCGGTTGGGCCGCACCGCATGGATCATGCTCGCCATCGAGGAGATGTCGCCTGAGGAATCTTTGATACCAATGACGCGATCGAACTCTGCCAATCGCTGAATGGTGGGCACATCGATCGGGCTGGCGAACATCGGAATGTTGTACAGCGTGACATCGATCGGCGAGTTGATCGCGATCTCTTTGAAATTTTCATAGACCGACTCGGGTCCCAAGCTGTAGTAGAATGGCGACACGATCGCAACGGCCGTCGCGCCATATTCGCAGTAGGTCTCGCAAGCAGCGAGCGTCTCGCGGATATTCGCTTCTGCCGCACCGGCCAGCACAGGGACGCGCCCGGCGGCTTGCTCGATCGTGATCTTGGTAATCCGCCGACGCTCTTCCACAGTAAAGCGGGTGAATTCGCCCGAGGAGCCATTGGGATAGAGCCCGTAGATTCCGTTATCAATAAGCCAATCGATATAGCGGCGGAGTTCGCCTTCGTTGATTTTGCCCTGCTCGTCGAGCGGGACAACGGTGGGAGTAAAAATGCCTTCGATTTTAGTCACGGTGTGAGAGTCTCCTTCTTTATCTGCGTTACTAACGGTCAATTTCTTTGTGCGGTGCAAAGATTTTCTCTAGCCACGGATGAAACACGGATTGAACACGGAAAAAATACTGGCACAAGACTCTTTTCCTTTGATCTGTGTTTCATCCGTGTTCAATCTGTGGCTATAATTCTTGGGTTGCGGCGATGCCGCGCTGGGTTTATCTGTGGCTAATCTTTCCTGCTTTCGGCTGATTCTTATCCAAATTTATGTACCCATAGTTATAGCAGAATAATTGGTGACAAGAGGATTCGATGCCCCGCAGGCCATTTTCTCGATCCTTGCGGGCAGGCGTCTTCCCCCGTTAGAATAGCGAGTCGAACCGAGCGACTTCAATATCTGACTTCAATATCTACCGTACCCATTCGTCTGTTACCCAGCGCCCCTTTTTTTTGGCAAGCCTCTTTTTTTGGCAAGAAGGAACCCTCCCATGTCGACGACTCTTGAGCAACAAAAACTGTTACCCGAAGTTTCAGAGTTTCTCGCAAGCGGGCCTCTCAAGGCGATGATCGGCGGCAAAGGCGTTGCCTCGTCAAGCGGTGCCACCTTTAGCACCTTCGATCCGGGCTCGGGCGAAAAGCTGGCGGAAATCTGCGACCTGCAAGCCGAGGAAGTCGATCTCGCGGTCGAAACAGGAGCACGCGCTTTCCGCGAAACTGCCTGGGCCCAACTGCCGGCCAACGAGCGAGGCGCGCTGTTGCACCGCTTTGCCGATGAAATCCAAAATCGTATTGAGATCTTTGCTCAAATCGAATCGCTCTTGACGCCGGGAAAATTTATGGACAAGCCGTAGGCGACGTTCAAAATCTTGCCGACACGCTCCGATATTATGCCGACCTTGCCCTGCACGTGCAGCACCGTACCACCCTGGCAGTGCAAGGGCACGAAGCTTGGCAAGTGCGTCACCCTTGGGGCGTCTGCGGTTTTATTTTCCCTTGGAACTTTCCGTTGCTGCTAATCGGTTGGGGAATTTCTCCTGCTCTTGCAGCGGGAAACACCGTTGTCATTAAACCGGCCGAAGATACGACTCTTTCAGCTTTGTATTTTGCCAAGGTTGCTAAAGAAGCAGGGATTCCTGATGGCGTAATCAACGTCGTGACCGGCGTAGGCCCGACTGCCGGCGCCGCATTGGCGGGCAATCCCCAACTGCAACGGATGTCGTTCACCGGCTCGCCGGAAGTCGGCCGGCTGGTTGCCGAGTCGTGCGCCCGAAACTTGGTCCCTGTCAAACTGGAACTTGGCGGAAAGGGTGCCGCGGTCGTTTTCGAGGATGTCGACATCGCCGACACGGCCGAAAAGCTCGTTGGAGCCATCACCTTCCACTCCGGCCAAGTTTGCTGCGATGCGACTCGCTGGATCGTACATAGCAAGATCTACGACCAGTTTGTCGACGAATGCGTGGTTCGCCTAAAGAACATCGAAGTCGGCTACCAGATGAACGGGCAATCGCAAATGGGGCCCGTGGTAAGCGAAAAGCAGCGCCAGCGGATTCTCGATTATCTGAAGAAAGGCCAAGCAGGCGGTGCCGAGTTGGTGCTGGAAGGCGGAATCGCCGAGGTGCCTGGCCGAAAAGGCCACTACGTGAAGCCGGCCCTGTTGGCCGGTTCGCTCGACAACGTGGCCGCCCAAGAAGAAATTTTTGGCCCTGTCGCCTACCTCTCGACCTTCGACAACGCCGACCAAGCGATCGAGATGGCCAACAACACCGAATACGGTTTGGCCAACAGCGTTTGGTCGACCGACCTGGGCCGGGCATCGCGAGTGGCTGAAGTGCTGTGTGCTGGCAATGCCTGGATCAACGCCCATAACGTGTTCCCGCACGGCGTCCCTTACGGCGGCGTTCACAAAAGCGGCATGGGCGGCGGCGTGCTGTCGATCGAAACTCTGATGGACTACTGGCGGACGATGTCGGTGGTACGTCCACTTTAGGCTAGCTGTAGATAAGAATTTACCAGCACGCAGCGTAGGGAAACGGACTGCCTTTCTATGCTTCACCTGAAATCCCTGACCGATGCGCGCTGGTTTGCGCAAGTCGATGCGCATCTGGACGAAGTGCTGATCGACCATGCACATTGCGAAAAAAAGGCGGCTGGCACGGCACTGAACCTCATCTTCTATTACGTCGAAGACCGTGAGCTATGTCGGGAAATGACGGAAATTGTCAACGAAGAGCTTGAGCACTTTCACATGGTGCTCGATTTGCTCGAGCGGCGTGGGATCAAGTTTCGCCGACTCAAGCCAAGCCAGTATGGACGCAAGCTGCACGACCTGATTCGCAAGCAAGAACCCGAACGGGCGATCGATCGGCTGCTGGTGGCCGGGCTGATCGAAGCCCGGAGCTGCGAACGGTTCCATGCGTTGGCCGAGCATGTCGACGATGCGGAGCTGTCAGAATTCTACCATGGCCTATTTGAGAGCGAAGCGAGGCACCACACCACCTACACGCAACTGGCAAGGCACTTTGGCACCGAAGAAGTGGTCAATCAGCGGCTGGAGGAGCTTTATGTGGCCGAGGCGGCGATCATCGCCGAGGGCGAGCCGGCTGCGAGAATGCATAGTTGAGGGCTGCGGCTTGGGAGGCTACAATGGCCGTTTCTCCCTCCAGATCAACCCTCAAGCAAAAGTGGTCATGTCGATGAAGATTGCGGTAATTGGTGGCGATGGTACCGGCCCGGAAGTGGTGGCCGAAGGCGTGAAGGTACTCGAAGCAGTCGCGAAAATCGAAGGATTTTCTTACGAACTCACGCACCTCGACTGGGGTGGCGATCGGCTCCTCAAAACGGGGGAAGCGCTTCCCGAAGACGGTCTGGAGCAGCTCCGGAAGTTCGATACGATTCTGCTGGGTGCCGTGGGACATCCCGAGGTGGCTCCAGGGATTCTCGAGCGCAAGCTTCTGCTCGACCTGCGTTTTGGCCTCGACCAATATATTAATTTGCGGCCCGTCAAACTGTTCCCCGGCGTCGAGACGCCGCTCAAAGACAAAGGGCCTGACGATATCGACTTTGTGGTCGTGCGAGAAAACACCGAAGATATGTACTGCGGTGCGGGTGGGTTCATGCACAAAGGCACCCCCAATGAAGTTGCCACGCAAACCGCTATTTACACACGCAAGGGGTGCGAGCGATGCATTCGCTACGCCTTCGAAGCGACCCAAAAACGGAACAACCCCAAAGGAAAACGGCTGACGCTGGTCGCGAAAACCAACGTCCTGACGACGGGCCACGATCTATGGTGGCGTACGTTCCAAGAAGTGGCACCCGACTATCCAGATGTCGAGACCGACTACAACCACGTGGACGCCTGCTGCATGTGGATCGTCAAGAACCCGGAATACTACGACGTGATCGTGACGACGAATATGTTTGGCGACATCATTACGGATCTATCGGGCATTATCCAAGGCGGGATGGGCGTGGCGGCTGGGGGCAACATCAATCCCGAGCCGGGCGGCGTGAGTATGTTTGAGCCGATGGGCGGCAGTGCCCCGAAGTACACCGGCACGGGCAAGATCAACCCGATCGCGACGATCAACGCGGTGAGCATGTTGCTCGACCAAGCGGGCCAAACGGCTGCGGCCGAGCGGGTGATGAGCGCACTCATGCAGGTAACCGCCACGAAGATGAAGAGTCAGAACGCCGGGAAAATGGGATTCAGCACTAGCGAAGTGGGCGACTTGGTGGTCGACGCGTTGGTATAAGGCGTGTGCTATGGAAGTTGAAACCCTCGATCTTCGCACGATATCCGATGCTGACGCTTTGGAAATCGCCGAGCTGCTGGTGCAAGTTTGGCCCAAGTCGGTGAAAACGGTCGCCATTCGACAGCGTCAGCTGATGGAGCTAGGCCAAAAATATGATCGGCACGCAGAGTCGGCCCCTCTTTCGTTTATGATCCACGAATCGGGGCTGCTCATTGCCCACTCGGCGGTCTTGCCTCGCTCGATTGGTACCTTGGCAGGCGATCTGGAAATCGCCGGGCTCACTCGAGTCTGTACCGCTCCCGAGCAGCGTGGCCGAGGCTTGGGCGAGATCATCGTGCGGCCGGTCTTCGACTTGGTCGATAGCGGGGCCTATCAATTCTCGCTTTTTCAAACCGCCCAGGAGGTAAGGCCGTTCTACGAAAAACTGGGGGCGCGGGTTGTCGAGAATGCGATCGTGAACTCACTAGATACCGACCACCAAGAATCGCCATTCTGGGATAAGGTTATCATGCGCTACCCTAGCGGCGGCTCATGGCCCGAAGGCGAAATCGATTTGCGCGGACCAGGATATTGAGCCGCAACGCGCTAGCGTCGGGCCGCGAAGCGTAGCGGTATGCCCTCACAGCCCGACGCTAGCGCGTTGCGGCTCACTTCGCTTGCAACCGAAGTCTCGTTCTGACGCGGCTGAGCATCGGCCCGATGCTGCCCGTCGGCATGCCGGTGGTACGGCTAATTTCTTGGTAACTTTTGCCTTCCAAGTGAAAGAGTCGCATGACGCGCGCTTCCGAGTCATCGAGTCGATGCAAGAGTTGCTCGACCTCTTCGCGATTCGTCAAGCGACTCTCAACCTCGGACTGGCTAGCCAAGGCATTCTCCGCCACCTTGCCCAGCGGAGTCGCGGTCCGGTTTTGGAGCAGTTGGCGAACGACTACGCGACGAGCAATAACCGCCAGATAGGTGGCCAAGCTGCTCTTGCCCTGAAAGCGACGGAGTGCTGCAAAATCGTCTTGCAGCAAGGTGAGCATGACCTCGGCAGCCAGATCTTCGCGGTCGGGGTTGGAAAGTAAAATCGATCGGCACTGAGCCGTGTGATTGATCACATGCATGACCAAGCCCATAAACCGATCGACAAAATCTCTCCAAGCACGCGGCTGGTTCGCGAGGCAACGCTGGAGCAGAGTACGATCGATCTCAGATAGAGCCACGAGGAGGGTAGCCGAAAAGGGAGCAAGTGCCAGGGAAAAGTTGCAGGGATATCGATACTGGGGGAACACTTAGACCAATATGGCCGAAACGAGGCTAGCCCAATCTCATGCACCTTCTGAAAGGGCTGCCCAAGCCCGAGCCATCAGGCATGCCTTTCATGTCTTTTGTGCTACTCCAGCATACCCCTTAATTCTAAATAGCCACGCCCAGCGGAGCAAGCCGACCGTTTTTTGCCTTGAAATGCAGTGCCAAGAGGGCTATGAGGTGTCCAGGAGATTGGCCAATTGCCGTAAGGCCGTTACGACGGGGGGCAATTCGTTTTCATGAAAATAGGCTGAGCTACTGGTAACCCCGCAGCGTGAACCCCGTGTTGATGGCGATTTAGACCATCATGGGTTCGCGTGCGAGGTTTTTTTTGTATCGCGACTGGTTGGTGAAAAGGGGAACTCAACTACCGCCCGTCGAAGCAGGTGGGTTTGAAAGTTTCGTGAGCTACGGACTGAAGTCCTTCGCTCACGAAGAAGTAATGATTCGTAGGGTGGGAGGTTCTGTCGGCGGATTAAGCTTCCCACTTCGGGATGTTTTACCGCCGACAGATTCACCTCAAACTGGCTTCTCAGGCTCTGTTAAAAACCCGGATGAAAAACTCGGTGTTCTCCGTGTTTCCGTGGAGCAATTTCTTCCTCGTGAACGGTTACGTAGCCCCCAACCCCGAAGTTTGTTCGTAGTTCCGCCTACAGGCGGAAAATGACCCTTCAAAACGGCCAAAACAGCGAACTACGAGCACAACTGGCTCCCAAACGCCCCTCCGAGGAATCCTGGGCAC
>JAADIN010000153.1 GCA_013151315.1 Planctomycetota bacterium
GGCTTGGCGTGTGAACCAAGCGACCCCGGCCAAGCAGGCGATTGCGATCAGTACGAAGCGCCCAACGGGAGTTCTGCCGCCGAAAAATAGGGGGGCCAAAAACAGAGTGCCGAAAAGACAGGCATCGACGATTTGCAAACAGACCGCTGCAGCGGGGGATTCACTTGATACCCCTGGGCTGCGTGTTTGAGTTCGCGATTCGCGGGTTGCTTGCCAGCTAGTCATTGAGTCCTGACCCCTTTTGTGGACGCTAGGCCGCCCTGCGCGGTCGAATAGCGGCAGGAGGGTCTAAGGGCATGGTTGATTCAGGCGCGACCGATGCGGGAGAGATTGGCATCGAAAGGCTGCGAACTGGTGTCGCTGCCATCGTCTCCTCCTCGGGGCTGTGCCCATAGCCGTCGTCGTATCCATATCCGTAGCCATACCCGTAACCGTATCCGGCGGAATCGTTCGACAAGCCGTTGGCGACCACTCCCAATACACGGCAACCGGTAGCTTGGAAGCTCTCAACGGCCCGGATGACCGAGCGACGATGGTTCTTTTCGGGACGCACGACGAGTATCGCTCCATCGACCACTTGCCCCACGACCTGAGCATCGCTGACCGCCAAGACGGGCGGACAATCGACAATGACTCGATCGTATTTCGAATCGGCCCAGGCAAGAAGATCGACAAACGTGCTGCCGCTAAGCAGTTCCGCCGGATTGGGACGTCGCAATCCCACGGGCAAAATATCAAGGCCTTCGACTTCGGTAGAAAGAACCAAAGGCGGTGCGGTTTCTTCCGGAGGTTGCTCGGAAGCCAATACGTCGGCGACTCCGGGTTTCCCTTTCAAGTTGAGCATGGCAGTGAAACCAGGACGCCGTAGGTCGGCATCGATTACCAGCGTGCGATTGCCTGCCTGCGCCAGGGCAACCGCAAGGTTGGCCGAGACGGTCGTTTTTCCGTCGCCCGGCTCGGAGCTCGAAATTAAGATGCGATCACACACTTCGCCATTGAGCGACAAGGCGGTGCGCAAAGTGCGGAACGCCTCGGTCTCGACCGAATTGGGTAAGGCATGGGTATGAACAGCCGCGAACCCTTCGCCTTCCAGCGGATCAAGTTTTCGCACCATCGCCAGGATGGGAACCCCTAGCTGTGCGGAGAGCTCTTCGGGAGAGTTGAAACGATCGTCAAGGATGTCCTGCACATAAGCAATCAAGACCCCGAGTATCGTCCCCCCCATAAAACAAACAAGAACGGTCAGCCGAAGCTGGGGAGAAACCGGGCTGAGGCTTGGCAAAGGTTCGCGTACCACCGTGGCCTTGATCGGAGCCTGAACCTGACTGATATCAAAGGTATCAATTTTTTCAGAAAGAGAATCGAGGTACGTTTCGAGTCGCTGGACGTCGTGCTCCATGATTTGAAGCTGCACGATGTGGTCGCTCTGCTGAGCAGCCTCGGTTCTCGCAGCTTCCAGTGCTTGAAAAAGCTGCTCTTCTTTTTGCTCGGCTTCGCGGACGGTTCTGGCTAGCATACTCAAAACGACCGGCTCGGATACTACGTCCTCCATCGAGCTAAAGCGTTGGCCCGCTCCTGAGCGATACGTTTTTAGGAAGTGATCTAAACCGGCGATCTGTTTCTTGAGCTCCGTAAGGTGGGGATGGTTCGGGCCGTAGGTAGTCGACAATCTTTCCAATTCTTCTTGTGCAGCATACCGCCGCCTCTGCTGCTCGGTTACTAATTGCAAATCTTGCGAGCTCAGGCCCATCGAAGCGAGCATCATCTGCTTGCCCAGGGTCGCCTCGATGCTGGTCAAGTGCTGATTGATGTCCTCTCCACGCTCCAGGCCCATTTTGACAGCCGCCTCGGTAGCCTGGTACTCCAATCTCTCGACTTGCGCTTCCGTCCAGGCATCATTAAGGCTCGACATGCGCTGGATCATCGGCTGAACCGTCTTGTCGTTGGACGCGACGGCTAAGTGACCGATCTGTTTGCGATACTGCTGCAGCTCCTCTTGCTTCGCAGTCAGCTCCTGCTGACGCTGGCTGAAACCGGTCTTTAGAACTTCAACAAACTCGCCCGCAGACCCTCTATGTGTTTTGTCGACGAATTGCAGATAAGAATGAATGACCGCGCGAACCACAGCCGCTGCCGCTTTGGGGTCTTGCGACTGGTAGTTCACCTCAATGAGGTTGGTTTTTCGCGTGACCTTGGTGTTCAATCGCCGGGCGATTTCATCTGCCCATTTCTGCGGCGAGACCCCCTGCAAGTCAACACGCTGCTCGGGCGTCAACAACTGAATTGCATTCTGAATAACGACCGGACTCTTCACCAATTCACGATGCGTCGCCATCGTGTTGCCCGAGTTGTCATGGTCGCTTACCGAGGAAAGCTGGTCTTGTTTCTGCTCGACAATCAGGAGTTTCGCCGTCGACTCGTAGTAGCGTGTCGCAAGAAAATAGTAGGCGGCTCCAGCAAGCCAGACAATGTACATCGTCGAAAAGACGACTCGCTTACGGTACCGAATGGTACGTAGCAGTCGCATGAGCACAGGGATGAGTTCGCTCGCTGGGTGGACCTCGACCTCAGCAAAGTTCGAATTTTCAGAATCGTGGGTCATGCGGAGAGTTTCTGAATGATCGGTCGTAAGGGGATTCCAGGGAATATCACTATCTAGAAAACGGTCGTTCTACCGGCAAACCCAACCGAAAAGCGAATGAACTTCGAGAGCGTATCGACAACGGTGGTCGCGGGAGTTTGCTCGATCGTAATCGTGTCGCCTGCGGCAAGGCGGATATTTTCGGCTCCGTTGTGCTTGGCTACCGAGATGCTTGCTTGAATGACGAGAGGTTCCTGGCGGCCTTCGAGTCGGCGAATGACATAGACTTTGTCAGCCACCGGAGAGCTATAACCGCCGGCCATGGCAATCGCGTCAAGCAAATGGACGTCTTGATCAATCGGCATCTCGAATTGCCCCGGCTTTTTTACTAAGCCGGTCACGTGGAATACCTCGTTCTTGCGTTGCGGAACCATGACGACATCTCGGTCGTTGAGCCGCGAATCCGTTCGCCCGGGCAGCCGTGCATCGGCAAGATTGATTCGCGTGAGCTGAGGCACCGAGGCAGAGGAAGCTGGTTTCGAGCTGGCTCCAAACGATTGATAGGCAGCGAGTTGGACGTTTTCCGACTTCGAGGCGTCGTCGTTGGAGGCCATGAATGTGGGCGAAGAAGCTTGCCGCATGATTTCTAGTTCGACGCCTGCTTCTTTGGTTAGCCCTCCTGCGGCTGCCAATGCGGTGACCACATCGCAACTGCCCCGGGGTATCTCGTGAACCCCTGGATTTTCGACCGCGCCCAGCACGGTGATCCGGTTGACCGCTTTGGTTTTGATGTCGACCGTAACTACCGGGCGCAAATAGATGCCACGCTCAATTGCGTGAGAGGTAATGCTCTGAGCGGCATCAAAGGCTTCCATGCCCGAAACAGGTACGGGGCCAATCACCGGCATGGTGACCGTCCCATCGTTGGCCACGCGGACAACCATGGGGGTGACTTTTTCATCTTCACGACCCGTTGCGACCGAGACCTCGAGAAGGTCGCCCGCTGCTAGAAGCGAGTTGCTAGAGCCCGAGCTCGAGAGACGGGCCAGATTCAAATCGTTCCCCTTTTGGCTCGCCGCAACGCGAAATTCTGAGGGAAGGTTCCTCGCGCGAAAGTTGGCCGAATGACACCCTACCAAAGGCGCAAAGACGACCGACAGTACCAGCATCGATAATGTTACGGTTCGGGCCATTTTTGACAGAAATCCTCCAACCTATCTGCGTTTCAATACCCCAAGAGCGACTGAACGAGACAGCCCCTATTGCGTTCTCTGTCGAGGTACGGAATGGCATCGGGCCAGTCTTGCATAGCAATCGCGTAGACGGCCCTCACCAGCGGGGCGTGATAAGTACTATTTCCGAACATCTACCGCAAGGGAGAAGCAGAGATAATAGCTGCGCAATCTGACAGAAATAGCCGCGATCTGACAGATCGCCGGAGTCCCTTCTACCCTGCCTCAAAGAGCAAGAGTGCTAGCAGGTCATGCTTTCACAATTTTGTCGCGGCCTTGGGCGACATTTTTCGTCGCATTGCGAGTGTCGACGACCAGCGGGGCATGCTTGACGATGAAATCGTAGTCGTAGGAGCTATGATCCGTGGCAATCAGAACACAATCTTGGCTTGCCAAGTATTCGGGGGTGAGCTCACAGCTAGCTAAGCTTGGGACATCGTGCGAACGCATTAGGGGAAGTTTTGGGATGTGCGGGTCGTTGTAGGTCACCTCGGCCCCTTGGGCGAGCAGGCCCGCCAGGAGCACAAACGAAGGGCTTTCGCGAGGGTCGTCGACGTCTTTTTTGTAGGCAACTCCGAGTAGCGAGATCCGGCTGCCCCGGACGGGCTTGCTACAGTCGTTTAGCGCGTCGCTAATCCGCTTGAGCACATACTCGGGCATCGAAGAATTCACTTCGCCCGCAAGCTCGATGAACCGAGTTTGCATGCCGTACTTTCGAGCGACCCAACTAAGATAAAACGGGTCGATCGGTATGCAGTGACCACCCAGCCCTGGCCCAGGATAAAATGCGGAAAATCCAAACGGTTTTGACTTGGCAGCGTCAATCACCTCCCAAACATCAATCCCCATTCGCTGACAAAGCACTTTCAATTCGTTCACCAGCGCGATATTTACTGCTCGGTAGGTGTTTTCTAGAATTTTGCATGCTTCGGCAACTTCGCAAGAAGAGACCGGCACGACGTCGGTCACGACCGCTCGGTAAAGGGCGTTGGCGGCCTCTTGGCTGGGCTCATCAAACCCGCCAACCACCTTGGGGATTTTTGCAGCTGAAAAGTCGGGGTTGCCCGGGTCTTCGCGTTCAGGGCTATACGCCAAGAAAAAGTCTTGCCCCACCTTCAACCCCGCTTTTTCTAGCTCGGGCAGCATGACATCGCGCGTGGTGCCTGGATACGTCGTGCTTTCCAGGACAATCAGTTGTCCCGGACGAAGAATTTTTGTGATCGTACGAACAGTCGATACAACATAGCTCAGGTCGGGGTCGCGCGACTCGGTCAGCGGCGTCGGAACGCAAATCAAGATGGCATCGGCTTTGGCCAAACTCTCGGGATCGGAGCTAGCAACAAACCGGTCAGCTTGCCGCCAGCTTTTTAGCCAAGCAGAAGGGATGTGTCCGATATAGCTCTCACACTTGTTGAGCATATCGATTTTCTTCTGGTCGACATCGTAGCCCAGGGCGCTAAAACCGGCTTCGATAAAGGCGTGAGCCAGCGGCAAACCGACGTATCCCAGACCGATAATTCCCACGGTAGCCTGCTTTTTCTCAATCAGGCCTTTTAGCGATTCTAACGGTGTGACATCGGGCATTGGGAAGTGGTCCTGCGAGGTAGGAAAAGAGAGAGCAGGTTAATTTTACCAGGAGCTGACGATGCTGTCGACCTTGCTCTAAGGCGAGCGGTAGATGAAAATTTACCACCCGCAATCCGACGAGGAGTGAGCCGCAACGCGCTAGCGTCGGGTAGCGGAACCGTATCGCTACGTCCCACAAACCCGCGGCTAGCGCCGTGCGGCTCACCTCCCTCCGATCCTCGCTCGCAGGTAGATTTCTATCTGCTGTTCACCTAAACTGGGGTGCCGCTACTATCAAGAAAAATAGTCTATCGAGGCCAAGGAAAAGACAGCCATGAAATTTCTAGTGACTGGCGGAGCCGGATTTATCGGCTCGCACATCGCCTCAGCCCTGGTAGAGCGGGGCGACGAGGTACGGGTTTTCGACAATCTCAGTACCGGAACCCTAGAGAATCTGGCCCATTTGAAGGGCAAAATCGAGTTCATCGAGGGCGACCTGCAAGATCGCGACGCTCTTGAACAAGCCGTGCAAGAGGTCGATATTGTCTACCATCAGGCTGCATTGGCTTCGGTGCCGCGCAGCGTGGCAAAGCCGATGGACACGCATGCGGCCTGCGTGACCGGCACGCTCAATGTTCTGGATTGCTCGCGTCTAGCGGATGTTCAGCGAGTCATCTACGCCGGCTCGAGCAGCGCCTACGGCGATCAGCCTTTTTCCTCCAAGCGAGAGCAGGATTTGCCCTCGCCACTCTCCCCCTACGCGGCCGCCAAATTTGCGGGCGAATCCTATTGCCAAGCCTTCACTGCAACCTACGGTTTGGAAACCGTGGTGATCCGCTATTTCAACGTCTTCGGCCCTCGGCAAGATCCCGATGGCGAATACTCGGCGGTGATCCCTATTTTTGTGACAGCCATGCTGGCAGGCAAGCAGCCGACGATCTATGGCGATGGAAAACAATCGAGAGATTTTACTTTCATCGATAACGTCGTCGCAGGCAATTTGGCTGCTGCCGTGGCACCTGACGCGCCGGGAAGGGTTTTTAATGTCGCTTGCGGAAGCCAATTTACGTTGCTCGATTTAGTCGCGGCGATCAACGGAGTCCTCGGCACTGACATCCAACCTATTTTTGCAGAAGCGAGAAAAGGCGATGTTCGAGAAAGCCTAGCCGACATTTCTGCGGCAAGAGAAGTTCTTGGTTACGAGCCGGTTATTGATTTTTCCGAGGGATTGCTCCGCTCGATCGAATACTATCGTTCGCTGGCGTAGCAGCGGAACGATTTTTTGGCCTCCCAGGTATCAAGCGACGGCCCGCCTCTTCTCAGGCACGGTTTGCTTTCCAGGAAGGCGAACACCGCGCAGATGGGCGATGTGTAGGTACTCCGCATGCAGGGCTGCCCAGATATCCTCTGGGTTAAAATTTCCCTGCACCCAACGTCGAGCCGCTTTACCATGTTGTTGTCTCAGCTGTCGATCTGCCAAATAAACGCGAAGGGCATCGGTCAATGCCTGGGCATCCCGTACAGGGACAAGCATCCCTGTTTCGCCTTCGACAACAGCATCCACACAGCCGGGCACCCGTGTCGCCACGACGGGGCATTCCATCGCGGC
>JAADIN010000070.1 GCA_013151315.1 Planctomycetota bacterium
TCTTTGGGCGTGTTGCTCTTGCTGATGACTTCCACCGCCAAGTCGGGTGCCATCAGCGGTACGGGGTTCTCGGGAAATCCACTGCCTTCGAGACGTTTCCAGGAGACAAACGAAACGTCGGGGATGCGAACCTGACCGGGGAATAGCTGCAACATGCCGTCAGCCCCCGCAATGATGCCAAGTTTGGCCTCATTCACAAAATCGCCTAGCAACATAGCAATCCGAAGGGCCAGATGAGATTCTAAAAAACCCATAGTCTTCTCCACAAGCGTGCCATCGATGAGTTCGCAGATCCGGTCTTCGTGGTCGTCCAGCCACACGACGTCGGCCACGGTGGCGGTGCCGGGAGCCGGGTCGTGCACGACCCGGTGGATCGGAATCGGGCCGAAGCGGTCGACCAGATCCATCGCCGTCCAGGCCGAAGCGTCGCTGTCTACTTGTGCCATGGTTCTCTCGCATCGAAGGGAGACTCTTTTGGGTTCACCCTTCAAGTCTACCTTCTGGAGCCAACATTTCCAAGAAGATTGGCCTGGCCCGCATAGTGTGAGCCGCACGGCGCTAGCCGCGGGTCAGTCGCTGGGTAACACTTTGCCTCCGCTACCCGACGCTAGCGCGTTGCGGCTCACATTAATTAGCTTCTAGGCAATTTCCGACACCCGCGAAATAGCCGTCAGTTGGCGCACGACTTCCTCGGCACTGCCGGTCTCGGTCATGATCGAAAGCTGCCGGTCGGCCCAACTGGGAGACGAAGCGATTCGGCGGCAGCGTTCGAGGTGAGGTTCGCACCCGAGACTTGCCGCAACAGGCGAAAGCTGGTCGACAAGCTGGTCGACTGCTTGCGTGACGGTCACGGCCTGATAGGTGTAAGAATCAACAAGATGAGCTGCGGTGCCAAAACGGGTCGCTCGCCATTTGTTCTGCCGCACCATCATCGGATGGCAATCGTGCTGGTAGGTGCCGCGATCGATTTCGTCGGACAGCGCTTTCACTAGGCATTGGATGAGTGCCGCAATGGCAAGCGTATCTTCGAGGTTGCCAGGCATGTCGCAGATGCGAACTTCGACGGTGCCAAAGGCGTGATGCGGGCGGACATCCCACCAAATCTCGCGAATCGTGTTGAGAAATCCCGTGTCGACCATGTGGTTGACCAGCCAAACGTATTCGCTCCAGTTGCGCATTAGGGTGGGCAGTCCCGCCGTTGGCAAGCCTTCCATGATTTTCGAGCGATGTGATTGCAAGCCCGTTTTCCGCCCTTCCCAAAAGGGGCTGCTGCTCGACAGGGCCAAAAGCGTGGGCAGATGCCGAAGGATGCGATCGCAGATCATTATCGCTTTGTCGCCCGAATCGACCCCCACATGGACGTGCAATCCGAACGTCACTAACCGCCGTGCCAACTCCTGCAACAGTTCGACGAGCTGGTGGTAACGCGGGTCGTCCGAAACTTTTTGCTCTTTCCAAGGCGAAAACGGGTGGGTGGCACCCCACCAGAGACGCAGGGCCAGTTGGTCGGCGGCGGCTTCGACGGCAGTGATCTTGCTGCGCAGGTCGGCTTCCGCTTCATCAACCGTCTCGCATACTCCAGTGATAATTTCTACGACGCACTGCATAAGCTCTGGCTTGATTTGCAATTCATCGTTTCCACGCAATTGCTCGGCCAGCCTGGGAAACGAACTCGACAGGGCCATGGTCCGGTCGTCGACCAATCCCAATTCAATTTCTATGCCAAGGGTAGGCCGGTCGTTGGATGTGAAATTTATGGTTGGCATGGGGGAAAGGCTAAGGGTTGAGAGATTAGGCTTTGTCAGAAAACGTGAGCCGTAGGCGCTAGCCTCGGGTGAATTGACGGAAACTGTCGACTTCAGGGCACCCGAGGCTAGCGCCTACGGCTCACGAGGAATTTGGAACTACTGAAATTCCTTTAGCCTCTTCCTGAGAGGCCATCACCACCGCGCGGGCTAGGATCCGTGTCCCGAGGGGTAACGCAGTTTCATCGATATCGAATAGCGGGGTGTGGAGAGCCGTAGCGGTTGAAAGATCGCTAGCACAGCCGAGGCGAAACATCACGCCTGGCACCTTTTCTAGGTACCGCGCGAAATCTTCGCTCCCCATGCTGGGCCGAGAGATGAGCTGCACGTGATCGTCGCCAACCACTTCCTCGGCCTCTTGCCACAGCAGGCGGGTCAGTTCCCCATTGTTGACCACCGAGGGGATACTGACATGGAAGGAGACTTCGATCTGCGTGCCGGTGATTTCTTCAATACCCCGTGTGACCTGATGAATCTGCTCGATCGTACGCAGGCGGATTTGCGGATCGAGAGTACGCAGCGTGCCCCAAAGTTCGACCCGATCGGGAATCACATTTGCATTCTGCCCCCCCTGGATACGACCAATGGTCAGCACCACCGCATCGAGGCTATCGGTAGCTCGCGGCACAAATTGATAGAGGGTGCTAATCAACTGGGCCGAGGCGGCAATCGGATCGTTCGATTCATGCGGTCGGGCCGCATGGCCCCCTTGGCCACGCACGGTCAACTGCAGCGAATCGCAGTGCGCGGTCAACGCTCCCGAGCGAAGGCCAATCTCGCCCGTGCGACGGGCGGGATCGACATGCAGAGAAAAAATCTTGTCGACTCCTTCGAGCGCGCCGGCTTCGATCATTCGTGCAGCGCCAGTCGCGGTTTCCTCGGCGGGCTGAAAGATGGCTCGCCAGGAAAGGGGCCAAGGGGCATGGCCGTTCTTGCCAAGCGTGGCGAGTGCGCAAATCGCTCCGTAAACCATGGCCGTGTGTGCATCGTGGCCGCAGGCGTGCATGATCCCGTCTCGACAGCTTCGGTACGAAACGTTCTTCGCGTCTTGAATGTGCAGGGCGTCGATGTCGCCACGCAGGGCGATTCGTTTTGAAGAGGAGAGCCCGCCTGCCGAAGCGGACTCGCCGTCGGCGAGAACTCCGCAGCCATCGGGGCCCATGCGAACTTCGATCTCTTGCTTTTCTAATAACTGATAGAGATGCAGGCTGGTCTGCATTTCCTCGCCACTCGGCTCGGGATGCGCGTGAAGATGGCGGCGCAGGGCGACCACCTCGGCAGCTTGCTCGTCGATAATCGCGTCGAGTTGCGCTTTCCAGGTCATACGGTCCATTGTAGCACGCCTCTCCGAGTCGTGTCGTTATCAACAAACACGACTCGGAGAGGCGTGCTACTCTGCCACAACCTGAATTCTTAGCTATGACGAAGCACTAGCATTTAACTCGCTACAGATCGACAAACTCGGGCACGATCAACTCGGGCAAAATCCCTTGTTCATGTCCCATGGCCAGAAACTTGGTCACCGCTTTACGGCCCTTCGGACCAAAGTCGAGCGTCCAATCGTTGACATACATACCGACAAACTTGTCGGCCTTTTGGGCGTCCAAGTCGCGGCCATATTGCATCGCGTAAGCCAAGGCCTCCTCGCGATTGTCGAGACCGTACTTGATGCTCGCATAGAGCAATCGCTGCACGTCGCGAATCGCTTCCTCGCCCAAATCCTTGCGAATCGCGTTGGCACCAAGCGGCAACGGCAAGCCGCCGGAAAGCTCTTGCCACCAGACGCCCAAGTCGAGCACTAGCTTCAGGTCGCTATCGGCGTAAGTCAACTGGCCTTCGTGAATAATGAGACCGACGTCAATTTTCTGGCCCTGATATTCACCCTTTTGTACTGCGGGAATAATCTCGTCAAACGGCACCAGGACATGCTCGAAATCGCAGCCCAAGCACATTCGCAAACCGAGGAACGCGCTGGTCAGCTTGCCCGGCACGGCAACGATTTTTTTCTTGATGTCGTCAACACTGCACGCCTCGCGGGCAACAACCATCGGACCGTAGCCATCGCCCATGCTTGCTCCGCAGCTACAGAGCGCGTACTTGTCGTGCAAAAAAGCGTAGGCATGAATGCTGATCGCCGTGAGCTCTAGCTCGGCGCGAAACGCGCGCTGGTTGAGCGTTTCGATGTCGACCAATTCATGGGTGAATTGGTATTGCCCCGTATCGACATGATCGTTTGCCAAGGCATGAAACATAAATGCGTCGTCAGGGTCGGGGCTGTGTCCGACGCGGATTAATTGTTGAGTCTCGGTTGCAGACACGACGGTCTTTCTCCTTGGAAACGGACAGGCAAAGGGCAAACCCGATGATAGCCGTTAACTCGGTACCGCGTCAATCAACGATGGCCCGCTACGCCTCCAGCGAAAACCCTGCCGAAACCGGAGTCGAGCCGACGTCAGAACTCATGGGTCGCATGTGCGGCACGGCAATCGGAGCAGGAGCCGCCTGTTTGGTCTCCGTTTGTTTGGTCTGCGGCTGTTCGGCCTCCGTTTGCTCGCTGGCCAGCTTCCAGGTCTCGCGTTGGAATCGGAGCAGTTCAAGGCAACTGTCGAGTTGCTTGAGGTCTTGGTTGATGTGGCAGGCGGCCAGTTCACGATAAACAAAAGCGTACTGTTCTGCCAATTGCTTGGAGATCGCTTCTTCGCCCGAGGCAAGTCCCTGAAGCAACTCTTCGACGATATCGAACATCCGCGTCAACATCGGCTCGACGGCCAAAAAGTCGGCTTCCTTCGCCCAGGTCTCCTTCGCCTGATTGCCGAATCGCAAAGCTCCGTCCAGCAACATCATGTGGAGCTGGGGCTGCGAAGCAGTGAGAACTTTGCTTTCGAGATACTGAGCGCGGGAGGGGTGCGACATAGGGGGATACTTTCGTGCCAAATGAGGGGGGGAGGGCGGAAGGAATTTATCAATAGTTATTTTTCAATCGTCATTGGTCATTGGAAAAGGGAAAGGCAAGCTGCTGGGCAAATAGATGGCCAATGACCAATGACAATTAACTAATGACAAATACTTGGTTTCAATTCTTTGGTCGACACGAATTCCTCGAACGATCCTTAGCCTTGAGCCTCTTTGCAATTACCGTCAGGCGGACACTAATGGCGCTAGGGGACTCAAAGTATTCAAGGCGGTTTGACTTTGTTGCAAACCGGCGATGACTTGCTCTAGCTGAAAAAACTGCAGCAACAAGCGCTCACGCTGGCGGTCGAGCGATTCATTAAATCGGTCGATTCGCTGTTGGTTGATATCGATCGTCGCTTGCAGCGAATCATTGCGATTGGTCAGCAGACCATTATCTGCCCCGGCCAATCGCTCGATCGCTTGGTCAAATTTGGCAACCAAGCCATTGGTATCGTCAGCGAAAAACGTCCTGAGGCCGTTGGGATTATCGGCAAAGGCTTCCTTGAGCTCTGCGACATCAAGTTGCAGTTTGCCTTGATCATCAACGTTGAGCCCAATTTCCTGCAACGACTCGATACCGCCGACCCCAAAATAGCGATCCGTGACCAACCTCGAAAGCTGCGTATCGACCCGCAGGGCTTCGTTGGTGCCAAACAGCAGACCGGTGGAGAGGTCGTCCTCATTGAAATCTGTGAAATCGTCCAGCGCGCTGCGAATCGCATTGTAGGCGTCGACAAAACCTTCGACCGCATCCACGAAATCAGCATCGGTCGAAGCAACGATTATGTCGATCGGAGTGTCGCTGCTTGCGACGACCGTCAGGTCGACGCCACCAATGATCTCCTCGAAATTGTTGGTCGTTGAACTGACCAGCACGCCCGAGCCGGCCGTCTGTTCGCCAATGACCAGCAGAGCGTCTTGGGCCCTGGAGGTTTCTTCAAACACAAACCCCGAGGCACCTGCGTCGAGCAAAATCTCGTTGGCCGAGCCCGTTTGATCGACCACCAGCGAAAGCCGATAGCCGACGCCATCGAAAAATGTGCTGGCCGTTACGCCCGCTTCGAGGTCGTTGATCCGCGAGGCAACCAATTCGAGTGCTCCCTGGCTACCGCTTTGCGCAGAGAATAGCCCGATGCCGTCGATGGTCGTGGTCGTCGTGTCGGTGCTGAGGATTTTCAAGTCGGCAGCAGCAGTGCCGTTGACGTCTTCAACGAGCAAGTTTTCGGTTCCATTGACGACGTTATCTGTCAGGAGTATCCCGGTGCCCGAGCTATTGATGCTTGCCGTAACGTTTGCGCCGGCGGCCGCTCGGTCGTTGATCGCGTCGATCAGTTGCCCAATGGTGGTAATTCCCGCGTCGGCTCCGTTGAGATCGAGGACCGTAATTCCTGACCCCGAGGAATCGGTGATCCGGATGTCGCTCGCATCAATGCCCGCGCCGCCGTTGAGCGTGGAGAGGCTGATCGAGTTGGAACTGCCATCAATGTCCGAAAGATCGACCGAATAGGCACCCGTGCCATCGACGACTTGCGTGTCGGTACCGTTGATGTCGATCGTCGTGCTAGCGCGTGTGAGATTCAGGTCGGCGGCCAAGGTGCCATTGAGGTCGGTCACACCGAGAGTTTGCGAGCCAAGAGCCGTGTCGGTAAGCAAAATGCCATCGCCCGTCCCGTTGATGCTTGCCGTCACGCCGATCGTTGTGGCGTTGATCGCGTCAATCACGTCGCCAATCGTTTTGGCTTCCGACCCAGACGGATTGAGATCGATCGAGACGGTTTGGCCGTTGCTGTCAGTGATGGTGATGTCGCTGGCCGTGATGCCCGTGCCGCCGTTGAGCGAGGCGAGCCGCGTCGCTTCGCTGAGCGTTTGGCGACCGAGCGTTCCACTATCGATCGATGCCTGGGTCGCATTGACTGCGATACCCAATGCGTCGGCCGTGTTGTTTGCACCATTGTTGGCAACGATGAAATTGCCGCTTCCGCCGCTCGTGTCGGTTAGTGTGATGCCATTGCGGGCCGTGTTGATCGATGCCGAGACGGCAGCCGACGAAGCGTTGATCAACTCGACCACGTCGCTTAAAGTTTCGGCCGACGAGAGGTCGACCGTATCGTTGCCGCCTGCCCGGTCGGTGATCGCAATCTCGTCAAGCGTGCCAAGGCCTTGCCCACCGCTAAGGCTAGAAATGAGCGTGTCGCTCAAACGAGTCGGTTGCCCGTGATGACGCCGCCACTCGCCGTCGTGGTCAAACCAAGATCGTCTGCCGCCGAGCCGGTCACGCCGTTGGCAACCGCAAAGGCTCCCGCTCCGCTCGTGAGATCGGTCAGCTCGAGCCGGTTGCCGTCGGCCGAGATAGCCGCAGTGATTTTTCCTGTAAAATCAGAATCGTTGTTGATCGCATCAATGACGTCTTCGAGCGTCGAGGCACCCGAAAGATCGACGCCGGCCGAGGTCGTGTCGGCAAGCGTGATCGTCAGGTCGTCGATATCCGTCGAGTCGTCGGTGATTCTTACCCCGTTGCCATCATTCAACTGCGTTAGTTTGGTGCCCGCGTACAAAGTAAAAACATCGGTGCCGGTCGCTTCCGAGCTAGCCGTGCTGATGCCATCGAGGCCCAAATCGGTCGCCGTCGAACCGCCGGCAACTTCCTGCACGACAAGCGTTCCGCCGCCGCCCACGTTGTCGGTCAACGTAAAGCTATCGCCATCGACCGAGGCGGTTACGTTGATCGTCGTATCGGCATTGATCGTGTCAATGACATCGTCGACGGTACGAGCCAAACTCAAATCGATCACGGCCGAGGTGCCAGCCAAATCGGTAATTCTTATTTCACCGCGAGCAACCCCGGCACCACTGTTCAGCTCGTCGAGCGAAATGCCCTCATCAACAAACCCGCCGAATCCGAAGGCAAGCGTGCCGGTGCTCTGGATGTCGTCGAGGTCCTCGAAGCGTTGGCTGATGAGTTGCTGTGCGGAAGCCGTCTGAACGGGCCGCACTTGGTAGGTGCCCAAGGCCGCTTGTCCATCGCTCGCCAGCGTGGCCGTCAGCACCTCTTCGTTTTGCGACGTGACTGTGCGTGCCTCGAAAGGATCGGAAACATTGAGTTTGTTCAGTTCAAACTGCAAGCCGAGCAGTCGCGTCGACAGCGAGCTGAGGGCCAACTGTTGCTGCTGTAGGCCCTGAGTACGCGAGAGGAGCAAATCGCGCGGAGTCCCCGCAACCGCGATCAGCTGATCGACCGTATCGGTGATCGGGATCCCGGTGATCAAACCCACATTGGAAGTAATTCGGCCCATAGCATCGCGGTTAGGAGTTGAAGCAAGCCGCTTGCGGCTTAGCGGCATAGCAAATGTAGGTTCAAGAGCTGAGTGCAGAACGCTAGCACAAGGATGTGGAACCTTATTGAATGTATCGGTCAGAGGACCGCACTCGATCCAATTTATAGTGGCACGCCTCTCCGAGTCGTGAATTAAATGTGGCACGCCTCTCCGAGTCGTGTATCAGCGCTGACCCACGACTCGGAGAGGCGTGCCACTATAAGGGCCACAATAAAAAAGCCGGCTCGACCCAACGGGGCCGAACCGGCTTGTTATCTTTTTCGAGAACTGTCAGCCTATCGAAGCAAGGCCAACACGTTCTGCGGGTTCTGGTTAGAAATCTGCAACACCGTGGTGCCCGACTGCACGAGAATCTGAGCTCGTGTCAGAGCGGCCGATTCGGCAGCGAAGTCGGCATCGCGGATCGAGCTTTCGGCATCGGTCAGGTTCACCAGCGTGTCGTTCAAGGCGTTTTTATTCGTCTCGAGCGTCGTTCGCTGGAATGCACCGAGTCGACCACGAAGCGAGGTGACCTGGTCGATCGCCTCTTCGACGATGCTCGCAGCCGTGTCGAGGTTGGTACTCGACAAGTCATCGCTACCACCGGTGCTAAGCTGGAACAGCTTGCCGCTTACACCACCCAGGCGGGCCGTGTTCACGCTGCCGATGCCAAGGCGGGCTTGCTGATTGCTAACCACGTCGGGACCCAGTTGGAACAGGGCTCCACCACCTGTGATGGTAAAGCTCGAAGTCCCGGTAAAGTCAGCAGCGATTGTCGCTGCGATATCGAGCGTTGCCGTGTTAATCGACAGCTCGTTGCCATTACCTGTGGCGGTTACGCCGTTGATGCTGGCAACGATATCAGTTCCTTCATCACGAGCATCGGTGACGAGGTTTGCAACGTCGGTGATTGCAGTAAGATCAACAAAAGCTGACGTGCCATAAGCAGTCGATGTCAGGTTGAGCGTCGTGCCGTCTACCGAGGCAGACACACCCGTGGCATCGGTCACAAGATCAATGCCGGCTTTCAGCTCGGGGTCGTGCCGGCACCAAAGCTCAGCACTTCCGAGCCATCGGTTCCACCTAATTCGATGACGAGCTCATTGGCAAGTCCACCGGTCGTGTCGGTACCGGCCGTTCCTGCACCGACGGCGGTCAAGGATGGATCGGTGTCGGTCGTCGTGTTGAACGAGTTACCAGTTACGGAATTCACGGTAGTCGTGAAGTCCGTTGTGCCGATTTCGGCTTCAATGGCAGTTTCGATATCGGCGAGCGTGACCGTCGTGTCATCGTCAACACTAATTGCCAAAGTGGTGCCATCATCGGTAACCGTAACTCCACCAGAACCTTCGTCAGCCGTGCTGATAAACGTAATCGTCCGGTTGAACGAGGCACCGGCGGCGGCAGCAGAAATCGTGATGTTGGCGTCCACTTCGGAGACCGCGTCAACACCAGCAGCCAAAGTACCGGTTGCGCCGATGTCGGCTATTACGAACGCGTCGCCAGTAGTACCCGACGTCAGCGTGGCGGTCAAATCAGCACCTGCAGTGGTGCCCTCGTCGAACGTATTGATCGCAGCGAGAGTCTGAGTAATGGTCGTCGTGCCTGCCTCGATACCGATAGTCAAGGTAGTGCCAACCAGGGTGGCCGTTTCGGCACCAGCGGTCGCTGTGTCAGCAAAGGCAATCGTGATATTACCGGCTGCTCCGTCGAGGTCATCTCCCGAATTCGCGGCAACGTCAATCACAGCCGCACCCGATCCGGCATTTGCCAGGGCAATGGACGAACCGCCTGTTTCCGTTGTGCCCGACTGCGCGATGGCAACCGCAGCCGTTTGGAAGTCAATGACTCCATCCGAGGCAGTCACACCCGGGACTTCAACCGGGACGGCGGTGATCGATGTCGTAGCTTGAGTCGCGGCAGTAGAAACATCAATATCGACGGCGACCGAACCTGTCGAACCCAAATTGGCTTGGTCGATGTTGAGATCCGAAATTTCGGAGAAATTCGTCCCCGCGCTCGTCAGGAAGTCGAGACTACCATCCAGCAGACGACGACCTTGGAAAGTCGTGGTCTGAGCAATACGGTTCAACGCGTCGAGCGAAGAGTCGAGCTGCAACTGATTAGCAGAAATCTGCTCGTCAGAAAGAGCACCCGTGTTGGCCGATTCAGTAATCAGACCACGAATGTCATTCAGCAGCGAGCTGACCTGGCCCAACGCCGAATCGGCGGTGGCGATCACTTGGTTGGCACGATCGGTATTGCTGATCGCACGACGAATCGCCGTGATGTCAGATCGCAAGTTTTCGCTAGCGATCAAACCGGCCGGATCGTCTTTACCCGTATTGATTCGCAAACCAGTACTAAGACGAGTAAGAGCTTGGTTCAAGTCTGCGTTCGATCGACCCAACGTGTTTTGGGCGACCAGCGAGGCAACATTTGTATTAATTCGAGTCATTGTTCAAACACCCCTGTTAAAAAAAACCAGTTTTCTAGGGAAGACCGGATCTGGGGAGTCAGATGACTCCGGCCATTCACATCTTTTATTACACGGCGCCGAGGGCACTCGCCTCGCAGTTCACTTCACCGTTGCCCATCCAGGTTGTCCCACTTTTTGGGCAGACGACCCTCGGCATCCATTTTCGCCCTGTCCGTCATTGGTCGTTCGGCCTCATCAATTCGAGGATCGAACAAACAACTCTAGGACAGTTACCGTGCAATGCGCGCCCTCATGGCGGCTCTTCCGGTTGGCAGACCGTCTAAGTGCAAGTATCGACCGGGCAAAATAGGGGCTTTAAGTCGAGCCCCGATTTTTCGCGCAATTTTTGCTAGCTGTGCAAAATAGAAACCAACAATCGCTACAGCCGGCAGAGTCGGAAGCCAAGTGAGCGAATTCGCAACACGAGACGACGCCTGGAGGGGTAAAAATTTTAATCTTTTTTGAAGAGTAATTTTAGAATAGCCACAGATGAACGAAGATAAACACAGATTTCATCGGACCCGATTGAGTCTTTTCGTATTACTTTTAGTGGTCGAATATCACTAAAAAAATCTTTCATCTGCGTGTATCTGTGTTCATCTGTGACTAATTACTACACTCGGATGAAACAGTACCGTTTTTTCTACGCCTGCTCGCTCGACCCAGCATTGGGGCCCAAGAGACGTGCATCGTCGGGCTTCAAGAGGGCCGCCTGACGGTTTTCTCGCTGGATCGCCTCGTAGACTTCCTGTCGATGAACAGGAATTTCTTTCGGAGCTTCGATGCCAAGCTTTACCTTGTCGCCGCGTACGTCGACGACAGTTATGACGACATTATCGCCTATGATAATGCTCTGGTCGCGCTGTCTCGACAGAACCAACATCTTCGGACTCCTGGTAGGGGGCAGTCGTTAGGCGTAAGTCGTTAGTCGATTTATTAACTAACGCCTGACAACTAACGCCTAACGACTCAAAATTTATGCGGTACGACGTAAAGGGATCGTCTGGGCGGTTAATGCAAACCGTACGGGGTAAGCATCTTTGGCAACAACTTGGCAACCTCGTCGCTGCTGGACATTGATCACCAGCGGCGCCCGAAGGTTGAGCGTAAGGTCGCTTTCCTGGCGGCTGGCAATCACGACCACTTCGGCATCATGCTCGGTCGCGAGTTCAAGAAATCGCAATTCGTCGCGATCGACCCGAAGCTGATAGTCCGAAACAAATCGCCGGGGGCTGACGACGCCCAACGCGATGTGCCCATGCTCGATGCTTTGCAACCAGCCGAGAGCCGGATTATCCGAGTCGGTAAGCACGACCCAGCGCCGACAATCCTCGAGTCCGATCAGACCCTGAGGAAAGAGAAGTTCGTCCTGTTCGGGAACCGAAAGTGTCCCAAATCGCGTTGTATGCACATCCATTTGACTACTCACGCCTTCCATGACCTAGCTAGCCTCTAATCCATACCCGATACGCCTCGACAGGCGCACCAGTGACTAGCTTAAGAGTACTATCGTCGCGGTCAGGATAGGAAAGCCAGTAAAAATGGGAAACCGACAACAAACGCGGTTCTTCTCCCATAGAACCCAGTTTGGCAGACCGTTGTGAGCCGTAGGCGCTAGCCTCGGGTCGCCCTTGCAATCAACGCCAACCCTAAAAAACCGACGCGAACGCATACGGCTTTCGTAATACTTCAGCCACCTAATACTACAGCGCAGAGTTCGGTTAATTTTGCCACGGATGAAACACGGATTAAACACTGATATACAAGTACAGAAGTGGTTTAGCAGTCTATGTCAGCAGTCGCTTGCTATGGCCGCCCTATCTACTGCAAAAAATCCGTGTTTCATCCGTGTAAATCCGTGGCTATTTGATAGCTCTGTTTTTAGACCCTGCGCTGTAGAAGTGTTTCATAATTTCAAAACACATGCTTAGATAAAATTCAGCAACGACAGCTGCAGAATATTCGCCGAGCTGCGGAGCGACGCTTCGAGCGAGATCTGCCGAGCCGTGAGTTCCGAAATGGCCTCGACCAAGTCGACGTCGATCTGGTCGGACAGCGCCGAGCGGAGCTGGATCTCTTCTATTTGCAGGCTGTCTTGCGAAAATTGGAGCCCTCGCACGCGGGCCCCCACCTCGGCACGGGCAAACGTCACTCGGCCGATATCGGAATCGACCTTCGCTATCGCCCGTTCGATGGCGTTGATATCGTTGTCCTGCAGGGCGTCGCGCAAGCGGATGAGCGTGTTGAAGACGCTATCGGTTTCCAGATAATTGCGATCGGTGCCGGTGAGCGTACCGGTCACGCTGCTGTTCGCCGTTTGATTTTCCGCCAAGAGCCCTAGGTATTCAGCGGCTTGGCTGCCACTCAAGGCGGTTACCGTCAGTTCTCCTGGGCCGGTTGTATTGTCGACCAATTCGATTCCGTTGCCCGACTCAGCAAGTCGGGCCGTGATTGCCCCGCCGGTTGTCGAGTTGATCGTATCAATCACGTCGCCCACAGTTTTTGCACTGCCAACGTCGATCCTAAAATTCTGGCCGTCGATCGAGGTAAGAGCAAAATCATCCGATGGCAACGAAAAACCGAGTCCACCGTTGATGGGAATGTCGGGGCCCGATTGCGCGACCGTCAATCGCTCGAAACCGGTTGTGTTGTCGATCAGTTCAATGCCGTTGCCATCGGCGTCGAGTTGAGCCGTGACATTGACGGTCGTGACTGCGTTGATCGCGTCGATCGCATCTGCCAAGGTGGTTTCCGCGCTGAGATCTACGCTAAATTCCTGCCCGTCGCTGGCCGTGATCTCCAAGTCTGCCAAGGTGATGGCCACACTCGCGTCATCTCTGGTCGGTACGCCGACCCCATAATTAAAATCGCTGAGCTTGGTCTCTTCGGTGTAAGTGCGGATGCCAAGCTGGGTAGCCGTTTGCCCGCCACCTATTTCACCGATCTGAAAATCGTTGCCGCTAAGCCGCGAACGGACGTTGATGCCGGTCCCCGTGGCGTTGACTTCGGCCAACAGCCCCGCTTCGGAACTGTTGAGAATGTTGAGCAAATCCTCGACCGTCTCGGCACCATCAAAAGTGATATCAAAAGTTTTGCCGCCGTTGACGACACGAATGCCTGATGCTTGGTCGAGCGAGGTGCCAGTCCCTCCGGAAGTCACTGCGGCGCTGTTGAGGTTGACATTGCCCGTACCCGCTGCGATGAAGGAAGTCGAATCCGAAGGGTCCAACTTGGCAGTAAAAGTGCCTTCGGCATTGATGGCGGCCACGACGTTATTGGCGGTCGATTCGCCCGGTTCGATGCTAATGGTAAGCGTGCTGCCATCGAAGTTCGCAACCTCGTTGCCGGCAGTTACGCCGGGCGTACCGTCGATAAACTGCACTGCGATGCCGTTGAGCGCCAAGCCGTTCGCACTCGCCTCGATCAAAATGTCGGCGTTATCGCCTGACGCTCCCGACTCGATCACCGCGCGGGCTTTGCTGCCCAGCAAATTGTCGAGGCGAGTGGTCCGCAGCAAGATCGGGTCGAGATCCTCGCCCACAATCTCGGTTGCCGTGCCCGTGACGTCGACGATGCCCAGCTCGCGCGCCGTGGTGCCGTTGCCGACTTCGTCGACGACGAGGGTATTTCCGCTGGCGAATCTCAGCGTCAGTCCTTGGCCAGTGATCGCCACTTCGACCGACTGCCCCTGAGGCGGGTTTTCTTGGATTAGCCGAACGACATCGCCCACGGTTCGTGCACCGCTCAGGTCAACGATCGTCGTTTCGTTGCCATCGGAAATCGTGATCGCCCCGTTAGGGCTAATCCCTTGACCGCCGCGCAAGCTACTGAGTTGGGTTTCGGCACTCAACTGCGGATTCAAGTCGACCGAGCCGCTAACCGCCTCAGAGATTCCGCCGAAGACCGATTGCCCCGTGGCGTTGGAAGCAAACAACACGCCGAGGTCGGAGTAGTTGCGAATCGAATTGTCGTCGCCCCGGTAGACGACGTTGTCGCCATCGAAGGAATAGGGCTGCTGACTTGCCTGCGAACCGGCGAAAAGATTTCGGCCAAGATATTGACGATTGGCAACGCTCAGCAAGGACTCAAGAAATCCGTTGATCTCTGAAATCACATTGTCGCGGCTTTCTTGTGTGGCAATCGTTCCAGCCACGCCGAGTGTGGCTCCCTTAAGGTTTGCCAGATTTTTTGCCACATCCGAGATCGCAATATCCGTCGCAGATAAATAGCCCAGGCCGCCCTGGATATTCGTTTCCAGTTGTCCTTTGCGTTCGATGAGTCGTTGCAGCGCAATCGCGCGCAGCGCAGCGGGAGCATCTTCGCTAGGCAAAGAGATACGCTGCCCGGTGCTGATTTGTTCTTGCAAGCGAAACAGATCGAGCTGATCGCTCTGATACTGCTGCGTCAATCGTTCTCGGAGCAGCAGATTGCTCACCCGCGTATTCGGAATAGGAATGATGGCCATGAAATTGAGAGACTAGAGGCAAAAAATAGCCGCGATCTGACAGATCGCCGGGGTGGTTCCTTTACAAATTCACCAACACATCCAACAACTCCGACAAGGTCTGGATATACCTCGCCGTCGCCTGATAGGTGCGTTGCAATTGGATCATATCAATCGCTTCTTCATCCAGGTTCACTCCACTCACCGCTTGCGCACTTGCATCCAGCGTTCCTTCAAAAACTCGAAACCCGTCGGCAACCGCAGAGGTCACCGTCGCTCCTCGAGTCGTATTGTTAATCAGTTGGTCGTAAGCACCGCTAATCGAAACCACGTTGAGTCCATCAACCACTTCGTCGTTCGCGCCAGACAGCCGCAATGCGTTCTCGATGTTTTCGCCAATCCCCGCAAGGCTGGCGGCAAACTTCGCACCCGCTTGCCGATCCGTCCGCAGGATTTGATTCACCCCAATCGAACGAGCCGTCGAACCGGTAAAGAAGGTATTGATCCCCAAAGCGGCAAGCACCTGGCTGTCGTCCGACGGATTTTCCAGCCCGAAGCTGAAATCGATATCTTGAGATTCTGACCGAATGACCAGTTCGTTGTTCGACGAAACTTCGGCGGCAATGCCATCCACCCCGTTGAGAGCACTCGCCAACGATGCCAGGGTGGTGTCGTTGCCATCCAAGCCGTTCAAATCGACCGTGATCGTACTCGTCTTGCTCGTGCCATCTTCGGTGTTACGCACAAGGAGATTAAAACTGCCGTTAATCGGCGTGAAGTTGAGGCCCGCCTCGTTGAGCGCCACGTTCGGGTCGTCGACCCGAGCGGTACTCACGACCTCAGTAAAACCATCGATTCCTTGCCCTTGGGAATACAATTTGTTGAATTCAAAAGCCAAGGTCGCGGCGAAATTGTCCAAGCCTTCCAAGGCTCCGCCGGCAATCGTATCTCGCGCTTCGTAGATGCCTTGGAGCTCGCCCCCGCCGACCGAGAGCGGACTGTTGTTATCCGCAAAGTGAATTCGCGTCGAGGCAACGCCGTCTCCGCTCGTTAGAACCGACTGAACTTCTTGACGTGTCCCTTCAAAGACGAGTAGCTGCCCATTGACCGAAACATTCACCGAACCCGTATCACGCTCGTTCACCGTGATATCCACGAGCTGAGCCAATTGTTTGAGCGCTTCCTGACGCTGGCTCCGCAACCCACCCGCTTCGCTCCCGGTCGAGCCGCCCCCTTCGGTCGTCACGATCTTCAAGTTGAGCTGGCTGATTTGTTCGGTAAGCGTGTTGATCTCAACTGCAATCTGGCCGACTCGAGTACTAAAATCTTGCTGGACGACGCGGATTCGTCGATCGAGCGTGTTGATTTTTTCGGCAAGAACGACGCCATTGCCGATCGCAAGATTGCGAAAGTCGATGTTTTCGAGATCTTCTAAGCTATTGAAGAA
>JAADIN010000075.1 GCA_013151315.1 Planctomycetota bacterium
GCAGGTATCGAGTTGGATGCGGTCTGCGTAACCAATGTTCGTGAAGCGCACCTCGACTTGCACAACTCCATCGAAAACTATCGCAACGTCAAACGACGCATTCTCGACTATCTTTCGCCAGTAGGTGTAACGGTTCTCAATGCGGACGACCCCGTGAGTCTCAGTTGGCTCAATCAGTTGCAGGGCCCCGTGTTGACGTATGGCATGGGCAATCAGGCAGAAATTACTGCGAAAATTATCGAGCATCATGCCAACGAGCAGATATTTTTACTGTCGGCAGACAGTGAATCGACGGCCGTGCGTAGCTCGATCGTTGGCGAACACCACGTTTCCAACTGTCTCGCGGCCGCTGCGATTTCGATGTCGTATGGCATCGATCTCCAAACCATCGCGGCGGGTATCGAGGCCGTTGACCGCTTGCCTAGTCGTATGGAACGTGTGGATTGCGGACAAGGATTCCCTGTGTACGTCGATGCGGCCGAAACACCCGAGGCGCTTCGAGCTAGCCTTCGGACAGCTCGGCAGCTTGCTCGTGGGCGCGTGATCTGCGTGCTGGGTGGCAAGCCGAGCGGGATCACGTCAGACGAGTATGCCATTGGCAGAGTCGTCCGGCGTATGGCCGATCTGGCGATTGTCCCTCGGTTGTTGCCAGGAGAAGACGACCGTTCGTTCGAAAAAGATCGTTTCGCGCATGTCGAAGTGGTTGCCGATCGAGGAGAAGCGATTGCGTGTGCCGTTTCGATGGCCGAGCCGGGAGATGTGGTGGTGATCGCGGGCAGCCAACCGGCTGCGCACCAAACCTTCGGCGAAGTTGATCCCCAGCAGAGCGATGCTGAGATCACTCGTGAACTTTTGGTTGCTCGAAATCAAGTCGCGGTCCGCTTGGCCGCCTAGCACTTAAAAAAGAAAAAATACTTATGGATTGGACAGATACGCTGATGCTTGAATCGAATCGCAATAAACCCTCGTTCGAGGGCATGCAGGTGAGACGCTTCGAAGAGGATTTGAAGGTGGACTCGATCAAGGCCGTTTCGGCACGCGTCTTGGCGGTGCAGGGAGTGACGCTCGTTCATGCGACGGGCCGCGAACCTGACGAATTGGCTGCTGCTCTGGCAATACTGCGAGGTTTCAGGGCGACGGGTCGGCGCGTCGTATTGTGCGACACCTCGATGCTGGCACCAGGACGCCAGAATGGGCGTTCGCTTGTCGAGAAAGGTGGCGCGCAAGCAGTCGTCAGTTGTGGAATGCATGGTCGCGACTTGGCGATTGGCGCCCGCGATGCGGGACTCGATCTGGGTAGTGTGGTCGTTTGCCGCGATGTCAAATCAGCTTGCGAAGCATTGGTCAGCCAACTGGGGCCAGGAGATACGGTTTTGCTTTGGGGAGTGGATCAAGAAACGTGTAACCGGCTTGTGAATTGGCTCGAAAAACACTTTTCAGAGCGTTTTCGTTCTCAAGAGGCGCGTCTTGCTGCTTGAGCGCAATTGCAAAACGCAGAAACGAACAAACGAACTATTTTGAAGTTTCATCGTTGGCTTGTTGGATTGCGGGGTCTGACTCGCCGCCCTCCCTGGGGTCGGAGCAATTTTAGCTCGTGAAAAGCAACTTCTGGGTCAGTTGCTTTCACAAGTGCTTCACGATGAAGCTTATGTCTGGGCGCTGGGGCGACGCATTGCGTCGCCCCGGTTGCCCAGCGGATCATTTTGAGTGCGAAATGCGGAATGAAGCAGAATGGCCACAAAAAACACGAAAACACACAAAAATGAAATGAAGATGTTGACCTGATCCATTCCTTCTTTTCGTGGCTTTTTGCGTTTTTTGTGGCTATATTCGGATCGCGAAATGAAAGACCTTAGGAGACCCAACGCATGACCGCAGCTCCTCACATTTTGTTCGCTGGAGGTGGCGCGGCGGGATACTTCTTTCCTGGCATTGCCGTTGCCGAGCATCTGAATAAGAGTCTGCCCCAGGCGACGATTACCTTTGCCGGGCCAGGAAGAGCTCGCGAAAAACATGCCGTTCGCACGGCTGGCCACGAGTATGTCACGATCCTCTCTCAACCGATCCCTCAGAATCCTCTGCAGGCATTGCGATTTCTCACCGACAATGCTGCCGGATACTGTGCCGCACGGTGGATGCTTCGCGAGCGGGGCGTCAATTTGGTCGTCGGGCTTGGGGGTTATACAAGCACTGCCGTGGTTCGCGCGGCGGTTGCTCGGGAGATTCCGTTTTTATTGCTAGAACAAAATTCGCTGCCCAGTCGAACGACTCGCTGGTTGTCGGAGGCGGCGTCGCTAGTTTGCGCTGGGTTCGAAGAAGTTCGGCCCCATTTGCATGTGCAAGCTCCCGTGGCGATCACCGGAAATCCTGCCCGCCCTGTTTTCGAGCAACTCTGTCGCAGGATGAGCAGCGGTGGCCGTTCGCTTGAAGCCGCCAAGCTCTCGCTCACAGGCGAGCGGCATCCTCGGCAGAAGCGTTTGGTCGTTTTAGGCGGAGCCGACGGCGCTCGGTCGCTCAATCAATCGATCCCTAAAGCCTTGAAGCAATTGGGCGAAGCGTTGTCCGATTGGCAGATTATCCATCAGACGGGCGAAGGGCAGCTTCAGGAAACCGAAAACCGATACCGACAGTGTGGCCTCGAAGCGCTGACGGTCACCTTTATTGATGAAATCGCTTCGGTATTGTTCGCCAGCGACTTGGTGGTCTGCCGCTCAGGTGGTACGACGCTGGCAGAACTTGCACTCGCAGGGGTGCCTGCGGTATTAGTGCCTTACCCCCATGCGGTTGACGATCAGCAAATCGCAAACGCCAAGGTGTTCACTTCTGCTGGAGCCTGCCGGCTCGTCGATGAATCGTCTCAAGGCGGGATGCTCGACAAGGCACTTGCTCGCGAGCTGACCCCCTTAGTCGTGGACGAAGCACTCCGCCGAGAAATGAGCCTCAACATCCATGCCCTGGCCCGCCCCGATGCCGCGGCAGACATCGCTGCGGCAATTCAAGAGACGCTCGGTGGCAATCGAAGCGAGCGGCTGGCAGCTTAAACTCCCGTTCCGAATCGCCGCGATTCGACGAATCGCCGGAGGAGATTGCGCAGCCTATGCATGAGCCGATTCTGGCAGCTTCCGCACCGAGCCCGGTTTGATCGGCTCGTGGCGCAACGAACTGGCAACGGCCGCAAAACAGAGTTCTAAACTCCGCAGATTGTTCCGGGCGCTGTGCGTTGGTTGGCGTTTTTCTTCGATCGCGCAGAGCAGTTCGCCCATCGTCCCGTGAAAACCATCGGGAAACCAGGTGCCTTCGAGCTTGGGCGAAAAAGATCCTTCGTCGGTGAGAAGTTCGACTCGTTGCGAGTCGGAGTCGATTCCTTCGCTGCGAATCACGCCGCGACTTCCGCTGACCAGCACATGCTCCCAGCCGCCTTGAGGAACATTCGCATCGAACACCAACGATGCTTGCGCGTGGGGATACTCGATCGTCGCTTGAGCAACCAACGGCGGCATGATGTCTTGATTTGCCGAGCGCGCAACCGAAGCGTACACACGCTCTGGCGTTTGATCTGGGAAGATCGTGGTTATGAAATCGAACCAGTGGATGGCGAAATCGTAAAGGATCAAGTGGTAAACCTTTTCGAATTCGCTGCCGCGGACCCAACTGTGGTCCCAATGGACTCCGCAGTGGGCTCCGACAAGGTCTCCGAGAAGGCCCGCCCGGACGGCCTCGCGCACATAACTAAAATGAGGGGCCCAGCGACCGTTTTGATTGACCGCGAGCAGTACGCCCTGTTGGTCGGCCAAGTCGGCAAGCCGCTGGCCATCGTCCAGATCCAGCACAAACGGCTTTTGGCTCAATACATGCTTGCCTGCCAGCAGGGCATCTTCGACGATCGGATTTCGGACCTCAGGGTGGGTCGTGATGTCGACAACCTCGATTTCTTCGAGTTTTAGAAGCTCGCGGTGATCGGTGAATACTTTGGCATCAGGATAGAATTCGTCTCGCCGGGCTTCTGCCGCTTCTCGATTGATGTCACACAGTGCAACCACGTCGTATTCTGCTGCTTTGTAAGCCTGGAGGTGATAACTTGTGATTCCACCGCAGCCGACGAGCCCGATCTTGGGGCGATATTTCTTGGGATCGTGTGGGAGATAGGACAGCTTGGGCAAGGATAGAGTGGTCGGTTTCGCTGGCATTGGTGAACTGAGGGTTGAGAGTCATGGGTCGTAGGGGCAAGGGCCAAAAAGCGAGGCGTTCGTTCCTCGAGCTTTGTCACCGCTAGGAATTGGGGTTGAGCAAAACGGCTAATCTCAAAATTAAGGTTTGACAAAGAACATTAGCGTACCATTAGTTCGGTAAATAGCTTTGGCATTTGCCATCGCCCCTTTTTCTTTTGAGCGTAGCGAAAAAGAAAAAAGAGCGACGGGTCCGCTTGAAAGGGTGGTCACAGTCGGTCTCCGCGTGCTTGGTCACAACCCGAAAATCAGATGCTGTCAAAGCACCAGATCGTTTGTTACCAAGCAAGCGAAAGGAGACCTACGCATGACCCACCAGAATGAATCTACCCCACTCGAACTGATGATCCAAGTCGTTGGTTAAGAAGACGAATCGCTTGTCGAGATTCTCGTCGTAGTCGCAAATGCGACGCACCGGCTCGGGTGACGAAGTACGCCTTGGCTTGGTGGAGTTGGTAGAGTCGTCCAAAATCGAGATAGCCGCGATCCATCACGTAGTAAGCGCCCGGCATTGGGATCAGACCGTTTCCATAGAAAAAGGGCAAAGCGTTCACATCGTGTAGTTTTCCGTCGGAAATCTAGGTAGGATAAATTCGGGAATCGAGCCTTGGAGGTTGAGTAGCGTATGGATTTTGACAACTCCCTTGGCCTTGCGGAAAATTGACGACTCCCATCTTGCCCAATGCTTGAACTGTCTAAAAGCCACTCACACTACGCTTGCATTGCTTATTAACTTTGGTACGCCGCGGTGCAAGTAAAACGAATGGTCCTCAACCAATAACCATCCGCGTCCATCGGCGGCTAATTCATGACAGAATCTACCAAAACCGAAGTCGGTAGTTACTTCATCAGCAACTATCCGCCCTTCTCGCAATGGTCGACCGACCAACTGGGTAAAGTTCGCGATGCCTTTCAAGCTCCACCTGCCGAGGTGCCTTTGGGGCTCTATCTGCATATCCCCTTTTGCCGTAAGCGATGCAAATTCTGCTACTTCAAAGTTTTTACCGACAAAAACTCCCCGGAAGTTGAACGCTACTTGGCTGCGTTGTCGCGCGAAATCGAATTGGTTAGCAAGCTCCCCGTGATGGGCGAGCGACCCTTTCGGTTTGTCTATTTCGGTGGAGGCACACCTTCGTTTTTGAGTTCCAAGCAGCTCATCCGGCTCGTTGATCGTTTGCGAGCAAACATCAATTGGGATCAAGCCGAGGAAGTCACTTTTGAGTGCGAGCCAGGCACCCTAAGCGAAACCAAAGTGTATACGCTCCGCGATTTGGGCATTACGCGACTAAGCTTGGGTGTCGAGCATTTTGATGATGAGGTGCTTCGCGAAAACGGCCGAGCGCACGAATCGACGGAAATCTATAAAGCCTGGCCCTGGATCCAGAAGGCCTGTTTTTATAACACGAATCTCGACCTGATTGCTGGCATGGTGGGCGATACCGACGAAAAGTGGCAGGAAACCGTTAGACGCACCATCGAGCTTGAGCCCGATAGCGTGACGATTTACCAAATGGAGCTGCCGTTCAACACGGTCTACTCCAAAGAGTTGCTCGACAATCACGCCGAAAGTCCCGTTGCCGATTGGCCAACCAAACGCGGCTGGGTCGACTATGCCTTCGATCAATTGCAGCAAGCCGGTTACTCGGTTTCCAGTGCGTACACAATGGTAAAAGACCCCCGTTGCGTGAACTTCAGTTATCGCGACAACCTCTGGCAGGGCAGCGATCTCCTGGCCGCCGGCATCGCCAGCTTTGGCCATGTTTCTGCTATGCACTACCAGAACCTGCCAGAGTGGGAAGCTTATTGCAGCATGCTAGAAAACGGTGAGCTTCCCCTCGGTCGTGGTTTGCAAACAACCGAACATCAGCGCCAGGTCCGAGAGCTGATATTGCTACTGAAGCGGGGCTATTTAGAAACGAGTTACTTTCACAAAAAATATGGTATCGACATTCTCGATCACTGGCATTCGGTTTGGGAGGAGTACCAGCGAGAAGGCTATCTCACCGTTGTAGAAGGCCGGATTGAACTCCTCCGGAAAGGTTTGCTGCGAGTCGATGGTCTGCTGCCTGCCTTCTTCGAGCCCGAGCATCGTGATGTTCGGTATACCTAGAGTAACTTACCAAATGATGCGCTGGTAGTAGTGGTTAGCGCCGACGGCCACGTCGCTTGCGTAGGAGCCGAGGTCGACCGCGTAAAAAAGTAAATTACTCTAATGGCTCAGTCGTGTCCCAATGTTCGTCAGGTCATCGAGACTGGCATACCGAGATTCCCCCAGTCCTGCGAGTCTTCGGCTGCGATTTACACACACCATCAGGACACACATTTTCTAGCCAAATCGGGCCTGCGGGCTCCTCGAAAACCGGCCAAATACCCACCAGCAGGGGAAAGGAGGAGTCGCGCCCCAGCCCCGACTCCCCCTTTCCCCTCACTCTTTACCAAAAAAACGCCGATAATTCCCCTTGCGGAAAATAATGAACACTTATACACTATTCGTGCGTACAGTATCTAGCGCCGCGGCACGGGCCGCTTGCACTGCTACTTCTTCTGTTAGATAAAGGGGTTAAGACCGATGGTGACTGCAATCGCGACTAGTAAAAGCTCGCCGATCAAGAACTCGGATGGCAAAAACTCAACCACAAAGGCCCCAGCAACTAGCATGGCAAAAAAACAGAAAAACAAGGGCCG
>JAADIN010000046.1 GCA_013151315.1 Planctomycetota bacterium
TCCAAGTCATGAGCGAGGCAAGGCTTCGGACTTCGTCGAGATCGACTTCGGGATGAAATCGGAGCCCTCCCTTCATCGGGCCACGGGAGTTGTCGTGTTGTACGCGATAGCCGATGAGGGTTTGTAGTTCCCCGTTGTCCATCTCCACGGCAATCTGCACCTGCACCTCGCGTTTGGGCGTGAGGAGCAGCGTGCGCATGTTTTCAGTCAATTCGAGCTTGTCGGCCGCTCGATTGAAGTAATGTTTGACGGCTTCGAAAGATTTCATGCGGTTTTCTTCTCGCCTCGAGGCGGCTCTAGTAGGGGTGAGGGTTTGCGTGAATAATAGACCTTCGAGCCATGCCTCACAAGCAAAGCGATTCCGCTGAAATCCGAAATAAAGGGTGCTGAACCTTGGCAAACGAGCCGTTGCATATCCGCGTCGCTCCCTCCGATGCTACCAGCAGGGCAGCGAAGAGACATCGTTCCCGATTTCCCGTTCTTGTTGGCCTCGGTTTGACCGTTGCCTTGGCCGCGGGGATTTTTTTCTTCGCGAGGCTTCGCGACCCAATTCTGAACGAGAATGGCCCGCAAGAAGTCTCGCCCCCAACGGTTGTTACCACCCCTGCGAATCGTGAACTTGAAGTACCCGAGCTTGAATCGCCCAAAGAAAAGGTCGGTCGCGAGTTGACGGTTGAGGACGATGGCAAACTTCTGTGGGTTTCGCCGACCGTGGGTCCGCCTTTGTCGCTGCGTTATGTTCCGCTCGGAACGCAATTGCTTTTGCACCTCCGACCGGCTGACCTCTTGGCACATGCCGAGGGGAAAAAGATTCGAGCTGCACTGGGGCCTTGGGGCGAGCAGGCGATTGCTAAGATCGAAGAATTTACCGGCGCGCAGCTGGATGAAATCCGCACGCTATTGGTTTGCATCCATCCCGAAGAGAGTGGAGAGCTAGGTTGCACCTTGCGATGTGAGATGCTCGAAGCTTGGGACGATCGTCGACTTGCCGAGCGGTTGCCTCAGAGCAGCGAGGCGACGCAAGGCGGGCAGTCGTATTTTGTTGCGAATGATCGAGCCTGTTTTTTCCCCCAAGGCGACGTGGGGAAGACGCTCGTTTCATGTCCCCTGGCCAGTGCGATGGAATTGATTGAGGCGGGGACCGACCCGCCCCCTTTGGCGCGCGACCTCGAGCGGCTCTTGCAGCTCAGCGATCAGCAGCGCGACCTGACGCTCGTGTTTCCCACCAAGTTTCTGCAGACGAGCGGCAGTAATCTATTGCGAGCAACGGCCAAGGACTTGCATTGGGCCCTGCAAGAACTTTTAGCAGACGATGCTGCGGTGGTGGCATGGAGCGCCCATTGGGGTGATGATTTTTTTCTCGAGTTGCAATCGACGATCGAATTCGGCCGGCAGCCACGGGCGTTCGCGACAGTGGTACGGAAGAGAATGTCGGAGGCTCACGACACGCTTGCCAAAACGGTTCTAGCCAAACCGCTTCCTTCCTACGGCCAGAAGGTGATTGAGCGACTCCCCGAGATGCTTCGCCAAGTGAGCTTGGCCACCCGCAACGGCGAAGAAAAGGGGGTGAGCACGATGCGTTGCTATTTACCCCTCGCTGCCGGCCACAATCTCCTCATGGCGGCAGAACTAACGCTCAATCTTCGAACGCTCGCGAGCCGAGATGCCCCCGACCCCAATAGCAAGCCAACAACTGTCGCAGCAAAACTACAGAAAATCACCTCCCTCTCATTCACCAAGGAGACCTTCGAGCGGGCCCTAGAAATACTATCGGAAGACATCGGCGTGGCAATCAAGTTGCGAGGGAGTGACCTACAATTAGAAGGGATCACAAAGAATCAATCGTTCGGAATCGATTTGCAGGACCTCCCGGCGGGAGAGATTTTGCTGGGAGTACTTCAGAGGGCGAATCCCGATCGTAGTGCGAGTGGTCCGGCCGATCCCAAGCAGAAAATCGTCTATGGGGTGCGAGAAGCAAGTGTCGACCAGCCGGGCGTGATCGTGGTGACGACACGTGCTGCAGTTTCGGAGCGAGACATCAAGCTTCCAGCCGTTTTCGAGCCAGCACCGCGGTGATCGGTTATGATGGGGGAGTAGGGGTTAGGAGTTAGGGGCTAGAGGTTAGGGCGTGGAACTTTTCAAAATTACTTGCGTCACTTGCAACGCCGAGCTCTCGGTGCGCAATCGTGAGATCATTGGCCAGATCGTTGCCTGCCCGCGCTGCGAAAGCATGGTGCAAGTCGAGGCTCCTGCGGACGCGGTTGCTGAAGCTGCGGCTGTCGAGTCCGAGCAAGTCCCCGTTGACGACATCACCAACGACGAAATTTCTGTGCCGCCCGTTCCCTCGATGGCCAAGCATCGTTTGGTAGCTTGGACGCTAGCCTGTTTTGCGGTTGGAGCTGTGTTGGGCGGAGCGGCTCTTTTCCTACGCGGTGACTCGTCCGAGGAGGAGATCGCAAAAGAAAATCTTGGTCCCGCGCGGATCGTAGCTCCGCCGAAAAGCGTCGAAGTGGATGCCCCGATCGAGGTTCCTGTCGAGGTTCCTCAGCCGTCGCTTCCCGAGGAACCCGTCGTTGAAGAAGATGCAGTCGAACCTGAGCAAGTCGTGCCTCAGGAAATCCCTCCCCAAATTGAAATTCCTTCCCAAATTATTGACGCGAAGACGCAAGCCGATGCTCGCCCTCCTGTTGCCAGTCGGTTTGATGCGCTCGACTTGGATCCCGATACGCTCGATTTAGCAACATTAAAAAGTGCTTCGGGAGAGCAAATGGTCGAGGAGCCCCTTGCCGTTGCCTCCGACAACGAGACCCCGCCGAAAAATCCTCAACCGGCTCTTGCTTCAACATTGCCTGCCGTTCGTCGCGATCCTGATCAGAAGCAAGACAAAACCATCGCGCAGGCAGAAAAACTTTTGGAACAGCGATTTCAGGCACTCACGGTAAAAGCGATGCCGATCAGCGACTTTTTGAATCTGATTTCGCAGCTCGGCGGAGTGCCGATCAGCGTCAGTCCGCGACAGTTGCAAATGGCGGGGATCACTTCTCGGCAAAGCGTGTCGCTCGATACCAAAGATTTTAGTTTAGCCGAAGCGCTCCGGCGCGTCCTTAAGCCGTTGCATTTGGAATACACGACCGTCGGCCCCCAGGTTGTGGTCGTTCGTCAGGGTGCGGCAACGGTTCGCACGATTGATTACTCGCTTGAGGACCTCCTGAATTCGACGACCCGCCTGGAAGACCTCCTGGGGTGGGTCGAGCAACTGGTCGTGCCAGCAGCTCTGCCACCGCTAGCCCAAACCGTATCACTAAAAACGTCTGCCAACACTTTGAGTATTGAGCAAGCACAGCAGTTTCAGTATCAGGTTTTGATTTTTCTGGAACGACTACGCCTGGCGCGAGAGATTCCGCTGCGTAGTCGATTTCCAGTAAAACGCCTCGCAGGCTCGTCGCCCCATGCGACGTTGGCCGCGCGACTTCGCGCGTCGACGACTTTTACGTTCTCACACTATACCTCGGTAAGCGAAGTCGTTCGTTATTGGCAGCAAGAGTTGGGCATTCCGATTTTGGTCGATTGGCCCGCCTTGGCGACAGTCAGTCTATGGCCCAATTCTCGGATTGCCTGCGCCGCCGAGAACAAGCCATGGTCGGAATCGCTCGATCAGGTACTTGAACCCCTGGGGCTCGGTTGGCGAGCGGTCGCGGGAGGAGCCATCGAGATCACTTCGGCAAAAAAAGTGCAGACCGAATTGCAATTGGAGCTTTACCGGCTCGAACAAGAATTGGGCGATCAGGCCGATCGGGTTTTAAGCGAGCTGCGCAGCATCGGTGAAAACGGCATTGCTGGAAAGGGGCCAGCAAGCATCGCCTACGATCCAGCAGGAAAAGTTCTCATGGTATTGCAGTCGGCGTCAGCGCAGCGTCTCGTTTACCAATGGCTCGTCGACAAAAAATTGGCCACGGATTGAACTACGCAAACGACGTGGCCATCGGCGCTAACCTGCCTGACAATCCGGCTAGGGATTGCACATTACTCGTCGCCCTGAATATAAGTTTGTCCACGGTAGAACTGCGACCAGAAGACGTAGACCACGGCGGTTGCGAACATGGCCGCTGCGAAACTCCAGAAGTAGTTTGCGCCAGATAAGAAATGATAGCCCCGCTCTTCGAGAGACTTGATGCCTCCATTCACCTCGGCGGTCAGGAGGTTGCCCAGGGAGACCGAAAGCATGAAGAGTCCCATGATGAATGATTTGAGGGTGCGTGGAGCCTGCGAGTAGGAAAACTCCAGTACGGTGATAGACACTAAAACTTCTGCGGCAGTGAGGATGACGTAGGCCAATATTTGCCAGCTAATATGAGGCCGTCCTCCCCTTTCAATATTCATTTGAATCAACGCGCATACCACGAAGGAGAGAACCGTGACAAACAGCCCCACGCCGATTTTCCTAAGTGGAGTTAGTGTCCAATATCGGCTGGCCCACGGGTAGATGAAGCTTGCGAAGAGGGGAATGAGGAGCAAGACAAAAAAAGAATTGATCGCTTGAAATTCAGCCGGATTGAATTCAAACCCGAAGAGATGACGATCCATCGCCTTGGCCTGCTCAACCCAAGTCGTCTGCGTCTGATCGAACAGCGCCCAAAACATCACCACGAACAGATAGAGAGGCAGGAGGTTGGCAATGGCTCGACGCCCGTCAGGGCTGCAAATCTCGGAGAATATTTTATTCCCAGTCGGAGGAATATGGACGAATTTTTTTCTACCCATCCAAAAAACTAGCGTCGCAAGTGCCATCAACACCCCCGGCACCCCAAATGCGACGCTAGAACCGAATCTCTCTTGCAGACGTGGAGTCAAGACCATGGAGACTCCCGCACCGACATTGATCGCAAAATAGAACCAAATATAAACCCGAGGTAGCAAGTGTTGATTGCCGGTGCCAAACTGATCTCCCACATGGGCTGAAACGCAAGGTTTGATTCCTCCTGCCCCCACGGCAAGCATGGTCAATGCAACGATTAGCAGGGTCTTGGGTTCGACACCCGTAACGCTTGGAACATCCACCAATGCCATGACCGCATGGCCCGCACAATACATAAGCGAGAGCCACATGATGGTTCGATACTTTCCCCACAGCCAGTCGCAGAGAATGGCACCAACAATCGGAAGAAAGTAGACGCCAGAAGAGAACCGGTGGGTCCACTGCGTGGCGGTTGCGGCATCCATGACCGCAGAATTTCCTGAGGCATCGAGCAGGTGTTTCGTGAGGAAGATATAGAGAATCGCTCGCATCCCGTAATAGCTGAACCGCTCAGCCACTTCGTTGCCGACGATGTAGGGAATTCCCCCCGGCATCTTTTTCGAGGGCGGTGGCGAGGTGAGATGTTTGATGTTTGATGTTTGATTGCTGATGTGACCGATCTCCTTTGATTTCCCCCAAAGACAACGCGCCTCATTCTACATCAACAATCAAACATCTTACATCTTACATCTTACATCTTACATCTTACATCGGCTCTTCGTAGCAGTATGGGCAGGATTCGCTCGGCACGTAGTGGGGTGACTGCTGCTCTTCGAGGGTGAGCGGATTTTGGCAGGCGTAGCAGAGCGTGGTTTCCGTTTCGCACAGCTTGGCATCCAAGGCCGTGCGTTTGTCGAAAACAAAACAGTCGCCAGAAAAATGTTCTTGGCCGCACTCCTCAAAATACTTGAGAATGCCGCCGTCGAGCTGGTAGACGTTTTCGAAACCGGCCTGCTCGAGAAAAGGGCCTGCCTTTTCGCAGCGGATGCCGCCGGTGCAGAAAGTGACGACCGGTTCACGCTTCCATGCTTCTGGCAACTGTTCGACTGCCGCAGGGAAATTGCGGAAGTGGTCGACGCCGATCGGCACGGCATTCTCGAACGTCCCGAGCCGGACTTCGTAGTCGTTGCGAACATCAAGCAACCGGCAAGGTCGGCCTTCGTCGAGCCACTGTTTTAGTTGCTGGGCTTTGATTCTGGGCGTGGGATCGCCAACGGGATCGATGCCTTCGATGCCGAAGGCGATAATTTCTTTCTTGAGCCGTACCAACATGCGATTGAATGGCTGATGGTCGCTGGTGCTTTGCTTGACTTCTAAGTCGCCGATCTCGGGGTCGCTTGCAAGGGTGGCCAGCAGGGTCTCGATGGCTTCTCGTTGGCCAGCCACGAAAAGATTGATGCCCTCGGGGCTGAGGAGGATGGTTCCCTTGAGATCGAGATTCCGGCTGAGAAGCTGGAGCCGCTGGCGGCGTGGCTGCAAATCAGTCAGGAGGGTGAATTTGTAGGCCGCTACATTGAGGACTACGGGTTTGGGGGCTATCGCGTCCTCGCTGTTTAATGGGTTGGTGGCTGTCATAGCACATGATTATGGAGTATGTTGGCGATTCGTCGCAAGTGGCCCGAATCCGACGGGACAGGGGGAGCGACGGAGCCTAGGACCGGAAGATACTCAAAACAACTTGGAGTTTTTGCAATGGTGAATCGACTTGTTTTTATTGGCTTGCTCTCGATTTCTGCGGCCAGTCTTTGCCCTGCAGCCAAGGCCGTCGAAGTTCCTGAAGGCGCTACGGCGATCTTCAACGGCGACGATCTTGAAGGCTGGCATGGCATGGCGCACTTCAGCCCCTACGATCTCGAAGCGATGAGCGAGGAAGATCGGGTGGCGAAGCGTACCACGGATTTGGAAGATTTGAAAACGCACTGGACGATCGAGAATGGCGAACTGGTAAATGACGGACAGGGAGTCTACGCCACGACGGATCGCGACTACGGCGACATCGAGTTTTGGATTGATTACAA
>JAADIN010000097.1 GCA_013151315.1 Planctomycetota bacterium
CGTCGTGGCTGCGAAAGAAAAACGGTGCCGACTCTTTGCCGGTGCTGTTGACGAACTGCACCCCGACTTTTTTTGAATAGGAACTCGCTTGGAGTTTTCCGAGGACGCCCAAACGTTCGAACACCCAATAGGTCTCGGGCATCAGCGATTCGCCCACCGAGGGGCGAGGCAGTTTTTCGCGTTCGACAAGCAGGGTTTTGATGCCCGCTCGGGCGACGAGCGTTGCCACGGTCGACCCCGCAGGGCCTCCGCCCATGACGACGCAATCGTAGTTGGAATTGAGATCGCTCATGTCCAATTTGTTACAGCTTGTTAGAAGAACCACGAAATGCACGAAACACTCGAAAAGAAAAAAGCAAAAAATTCCCTTGTGATTTTTCGTGTTTTTCGTTTCTTTCGTAGTTCCCTATCTTTGGTTAGGTACGGACAATTTCCAGCAACTCAACAATCGGCTGGCCTTCGACCAAAATCCGGGCCGTGCGGCCATAGCAATACGGATCGTCCTTCAATTTTAATTGGAGTCGCAAGTCGGGGCCGGGAGTAATTTGCCAAAGTTGGCATAGTTCGACTTCTCGCAACAGATGATGTCGAATCATGATCCGGCCCAGCGGCAAGGCTTGCGACTCGATTTCCATCCGCACAATCTGAGGCAGATTGGCCAAATCGATCCGCATGATTCCCAACTGCACTGGAGTGCCATCTCGCTGGAGCACTAACAGTATCTTGCGGGCATACAAATCTCCCTCGCGATTTTCTTTCAGGACACGAACATCCACCAGACTATTATGCCAAGCCTCGACCGTCACGGTCATGTGGTCGTGATGGGCCAAAAGGGCCTGGTACTGCTCGGGCAAGTCGGGAGCGTCGATCGGCGCAAAATCACCCAACTCGTCGAACGACGAGTAGAACAGCTCGGTCAGCGAGGAAATCAGATGGGGCACGGCAACGGGAGGGGCATCAGGAAGGTTTAGGTCGGCAGCGTGGGCGTGAGTAATTCCGACTCGACCGCGGCCGGCCGCTCGAGCACCGTATCGACCAAATAGTACAGCAGACGCCGCAAGCTCTCGGGGTCCATCCCGTCGGCAATGCGCTCGGCTCGCTCTTGATACTTGTCGACCAGCAGGTGGGCTTTATCAAAAACGCCGGCCTCGTGATAAAGTTGTTTTGTGCGGGCAATCTTCGCAGATGCATCGTCCGAAGACTCCATCAATTCGCAAAGTTCTTGACACGCTGAATCGCCGAGGCCTTCGAGTGCCAACGCCCACAAAATCGTGGGTCGACCACCCAACGTATCCAATCCGACCGACAATTTGTTGTCTTGGTCGCCTTGCCAGTCTTTGAGATCGTTGAGAATTTGAAACGCGATCCCCAAATGCTTAGCAAATTGTTTGAGCGGCAATTCACGTTCGCCCAGCGGACCCGCACAACGCATCCCGCAAAGCAAAGCCGCCTCGAATGCAGGAGCCGTTTTCAATGCGTAGATTTTCAGCGCATCGAGCGGCGTAATTTGCTTGTTGCTCGCGTCTCGCCACATGAGTTCAGCGCCTTGCCCCTCACTCAAACGCAAATGGGCATCCGCAAGTCGGTCAAGAATATCGTTAGCCGTCTCCGCACCCAATGCTGCCGCGTCGCGACTCACCAGACGATAACCGAGCCCGATCATGTAGTCGCCCACGTTCACCGCCGCCGGCACCCCGTAAGTTCGATGAAGGGTCGGCTCGCCGTAACGAAAATCGTCGTCGTCTTCGATGTCGTCATGGACAAGCGAAGCTTTGTGAAAAGTTTCGATCGAGAGGGCAACTCGCCGAACCGTGTCGGGAACTTCGGCCAAGTGCTGCTTGCCCGTGGCGGTCACTCCGCGAGCCCCCGTCATCGCGTCGTAGGCAGCCAAGGTGATAAAAGGCCGCGCGTACTTGCCGCCCTGAGCAAGAAATTCGCGTGCAAGAGTTTCCGTAGCCGCAATCGGATCTAAAAACGGGACAGGTTTAATTTCTCCGCCAGAAATTAGACCTGTCCCGTTTTTTCGTGCCGGCGGGGCCAGCCGTTCGAGTTCGGTCTGCTCGAAAAGATGTCGCGCAAAACGCAAAAGATGCAAGTACGACGGGGTACGTGCTTGGCCCAATTTTTCATTCCCACCAGCCTGCACATGAATCATCTCATGGACCCAATCTTCGTCGACCGAGGTGTTGCGACAATCGCTCGACAGCAGCGGCACTGCCATGCAAGGGATGCCTGCAAGGAGCACTTTGTCAATCGATTTTTCGAGCACGTTCAAGCAGGCCACGCCGACGACGGCATCGACATAGCCGCTAATGAGTATCTTCAAGACGATCGGCGATCCCTCGGCCACCAGCACCTTGTAGCCCAACTTCTCGGCCTCCTCGCGAAAGTCGGCGATGCTACATGCGCCGCATTTTTTGCAATCGAGGCCAAACTGGTCGTAGTCGGCCGGGCAACCTTCTGCGTGTTTGAGGCAATGGGGCAACAGCAGCAGTCGCCGCTTGAAAGGCACGCTCGCCACGTGCGCTCGCCAAAACTCAGACGATAACACCACCATCGTCCATCCCAAATAGCCTTCGGGAAGCTGCAGGTCTTCCAGAACTCCGCGAGTGACTGCCTCGAGATCGTCTTTTGCGAAGTGGGGTTCGTGATCGAGTCGTGAAGCAAGCTGTCGGCAATAATCGCGGATTTTTTCTCGCAATTCACGGCTGTTGGGCACCTCTTTGAGATGCCCCGTGCGGAGACGCTCTTTTTTGCGACGCTCTTTTTTGCGAGACTCCGTCGAGACTGACGTATCATCTGAGACTGCTCGACCGTTAGCCAAGAAATCGGTCGGTACGCTCGACATACGCCTGCCTCCTGCCAGATGTCTACTCGTTTGTCTTCGGACCGCGTGGCGGTCCGGCTATTCATTTAAGGGACGGCACCGACGGGGGTCGGCGCGGCACCAGCCACCCGACACGCTCGAGCCAAGGCCCGGGTTGCAAAAATTTGCGGGTACAGTCGCTCATAGTACCATAATTTCGCGAAGTAAAAACCGATCGGGGCTGGCTCAAGATGTCGACCCTCTTCGACCGCTTCGATCAGCCACGAGAGTCCCTGCTCGACACTTGAGGAGATGGATTCATCTCCCTCAGAGAAAGCAAGCAGAGCTTCGATGGCCAACGACGTTTCTTCGACACTCTCGCAAGCCTCGAAATCGCCAGCTTTGCCCTCTTCTCTTGCACCTGGCGCTGCCCCCCAACCGCCCGAAGCGATTTGAGCATCGGCCAACCAACTTGCGCCACGCTTGGCCATCTCGGACTCGCCCAGTCCCAGTTCGCCCAACATCAGCAGCACCCGGGCGGTGCCAAACACTGGATTCGCTTCCTGGGGATGATTTTCGTTGCCAAACCACAACGGCGTCCAACTTCCCTCAGCAGCCTGTTGCTGCCGGAGGTAGTCGAGGCCTTGATTCGTCGCCTGAGCAATTCGTTGTGCAAACGGTGCGTTCTTGTTTTCGAGTTGCAGTAGATCATGCCAGACATGCAAAGCACGCAAGGCATGCGCGGTAATATCGTTCGAACTGCGATCAAAAGGTAACTTCCCCCAGCCGCGACAGAAAGTAGGCCAACCCCCGTCGCGATTCTGCAGGTCGAGTAGCCAATGAACGCCGGCGAGCGCGGCTTGCCTGATTGCAGCGCTACGATCCCTTGGCCAACGTCGATCAACTTTCGCCAGCGCCAAAAGGGCTGCCGAAGTATCGTCGGCGTCGGGCACGCCGCCTGAAAGGTCGGTCCAAGCCCAGCCGCCGGCGGCCGAGCCCGTGAAGGGGTGTTGCTCGCGATGCTGACAACCGAGCAGCCAATCAATCGCAGGATCCACCTCCTCTTTTTCGCACTTGTCCGAGACCAGCGTATCGATCGCCTGCGAAGTGTTCCAAGTGGCTAGGTTGGTATCGATGGGCCAACTTCCGTCAGCTCGAACCGAGGCGAGCAGAAACTCGACCCCTCGCCGCACCACCGGGTGATCGGTCAGCCCCATACTTGCCAAGTTCATCACCACAAAACTGGTGAGCGGCGTCGCTTCCAAGTAGCCGCCACTGGCAGGTTGGATTGATTCGAGCACCGCCAAGCTGCGATTTTTGGCCGCGGTGCGAATCCAGCGCATTAAGGGATTGCGGGATGGAGCATGGTAATGCCGTGCTTGCCCCACCGCCACCAAGGCGGGAATAGCATAACTGACCACCTGCAAGCGAACGCGACGATACCAGCGTTGCGGCAAACAGGCCATCTCAAAGGGCAGCGCCGCGACTTTCCGCCAGGGCACCATGTCGGCTAGCGCACAGTTTGCCAAAATGGGGATCGCAAAAGTCTTGTCCTTGCCAAATCGTTTTTTGAGCCCTGCAATCCCGCCTTGGCTTTCCACGTACTGCTCGGCTCGTTCCAAAAGATTGGCATACTTGGCCGGCACGCCAGTCAAATGAAACGCCGCTTGCACGAGCATCGTCGTGGCGAGGTTCGACCGACTTCGATCGGTATCACCCCACCCCCCATCATCGTTCTGCTGCTCAGCCAACCAGTGCAACGAGCAGACAATCATTTCGCTCAGGTCGCCACGGTAAATGTCGTCGATGTGCGAGGGTTCTTTTCCAGGCGTATAGGCAGGCAGCTCACAGCCACCTTGCTCCGCAAGAACAAGCGCACTGATCGCAGTAGCCGTCGACAGGGGCGAACTCGAAAGCTCGCCCGTCCAATGACCAGCAGGGTTACGTTCGGCAAGCAATGCCGAACGGGCGGTGTGATGAGCGGCAGCAAGCCGATCAGAGTCCACTTGAAGAATCATATGAGCCGAAAGGCTCCGGGGTTGGCAGGACGCGAGCGCTCCATTCTAGGCAGATCGGGCATCGTATCGCAACCGACGCCAACAAACGGCAAATATTCAGCCACGGGGCTTGCCCCGAGAAGTTAAGTGATATACAAACGAACACTATCCCGCAGCCCCACCCCAAGGAGCAATCCCATGATCCTCGGTTTCCACAGCATTTTCAGCACTTACGGATTTTGGCTGCCGAACGAGCCCCGTGGATCGTGGTCGACACTGGTCGCCTCGTGGGAACTGGCAAAATTCGGCCCGGCAACGAAGGTCGACACCCGTCGCAGCGTGGCCGCCCGCCCCTACGACCGAGGGTTAAAAAAACGAATGCAAGCGGTCTTGCAACATCCACCCGTCCATTTGACCGGAAAACAAGCTCAGACCATCGCCCTGAGCCTAGCAAACACTCCGTACACCATTCATGCTTGTGCCATTTTGCCGGAGCACATCCATCTCGTCCTCAAGTATACCTCGCGTAGAATTCGCCAAGCGATCGGCCACATCAAATCGGAAGCCACAAAGGCCTTGCGCGAACAAGGTTATTTTATGCAGCGCAGCCCCTGGGCCGATCATGGCTGGAACGTGTATCTCGATTCGCGTGAAGCGATGCGGCGAGCGATCAAGTACGTGGAGAACAACCCCGTGCGCGAAGGCAAACGGCGTCAATACTGGAGCAGCACCATCCCCTACAACGAAACCACCGACCACGCCGCTCGCCAAAACATCGACATTTAGCCACGGGGCTTGCCCCGCGCGACCTTCCCCGTCGCAAGCGACGCGGCTAAATTGACGGAATGTACCTCCGCTACGCAAAACGACTACTGACCGAAACCGACTTACGGCTACTCTGGAAGCTAACTTGGAATTTCGCGTTCAAAGGCGCGCGGGCGATCCAAAAACACAAACGCCGACTGGCCCGCGGCGACTTCTTCCCGCCGTTTCTCTATATCTCGATCATCAACAGTTGCAATTTGCGTTGCCAGGGCTGCTGGGTCGATGTCGCTGCCAAGCAAGAAAAAATCGAAGTCGACGCCCTTTCCCGCGTCATCCGCGAAGCCAACGAGCAGGGAAACTATTTTTTCGGCATCGTCGGCGGCGAACCCTTTATGCACGCCGACATCCTAGAAATTTTCCGCCGTCACCCCGACTGCTATTTCCAAGTTTTCACCAACGGCCATTTCATCACCGACGAAGTCGCCCGCCGCTTGCGGCTTAGCGGCAACGTCACCCCACTAATCAGCGTCGAAGGCAGCGAAATCGTAAGCGACCAGCGGCGCGGTGGACAAGAAGTCCTCAATAAAACGATGGAAGGCATCGAAAACTGCATAAAACACAAAATCGTCACCGGCGTTTGCACGAGCGTTTGCAAAACGAACCTCGACGACTTAGTCAACGAAGCATGGGTCGATCGACTGATCGAACTAGGCGTACTCTACATGTGGTACCACACCTACCGCCCCATGGGCCCCGACGCCTCGCCCGACTTGTCGCTTAGCCCCGAAGAACAACTACGCATCCGCCGTTTCGTCGTCGACATGCGAGTAAAAAAACCCATCGCCATTATCGACGCCTATTACGACGCCGACGGCCAAGCACTCTGCCCGGCCGCGACGGGGTTTACGCATCACATTTCGCCCTGGGGCGACATCGAGCCGTGCCCGATTGTGCAATTCGCCAAAGAATCGATCTACGACGA
>JAADIN010000107.1 GCA_013151315.1 Planctomycetota bacterium
CTGGTGCAACCATTGGTGCAACCGTTCGCAGGCGTCAGCGCAACTCGTTTGGTGTCACCACTTAGAACACCATCCCCGTGCGTTCGCAATGCAGAGGTCGAGAGTTCGAATCTCTTTCGCTCCACTTGTTTTTTGGCAGCAAGCCAAACTTTTCAGATGGTCATTGGTGGCTACAGCAGGAAGTTTACTTATCCGTAATACTTCAGCCGCCTGAAGTGGGTGAGCCTACAAAAAAGTTCGTAATAAAGAATCACCGCCGAGGACGCAGAGATAGGGTTTTGGAAATCCCCCCCCCCTCTATTTTTTCTCTGCGCGACTCTGCGAGCTCTGCGGTTAAACCTCTTAGTTTTCGTGTCGTTAACGTCTTCCGGCGGGGCGTTCGCTTACCAAGCAGGGGCAACCCCAAAAACAAATGTGTGCATCTCGACGGACACTACCTGCGAAACACACGATATTGAAGGTCTGCGGGCGCTGATTCCGATTCGGCCAATGCCTGTTCGACCAGATGATGTTGTGGCGAAAGCTGGCACACGGGATCCGTGACCGCCGGGTCGCCAGTCATCAAAAACGCCTGGCATCGGCAACCGCCGAAATCTTGTTCTCGTCGGTCACAACTTCGGCACGGCTCGGGCATCCAGTCGCAGCCTCGAAAACGTTGGAACACCGGAGAGTCGAACCAGATTGTTTCGAGACTTTGTTCGTGAACCGAAGGAAAGGTGAGTTGCGGAATTTCGCGGGCCGTTTGGCATGGCAATACGGCACCGTCTGGGGCGACCGTCAAAAAAACGCGGCCCCAACCGTTGAGACACGCCTTCGGATACGTCTGGAAATAATCGGGCAATACGTGCAATATTTGTAGATGGCCGGCAAGCCGCGTTTCCGCATCAGCGACAATTTCAGCGGCGCGTTCCACTTGAGAACGGCTTGGCAGCAGCGCCGCTCGATTGCGGAACGCCCAGCCTGTGTACTGCGTATGGGCCAATTCCAACCGGTCGACCTGCCACGCTGCCGCTAAATCGATGATTTCTGTCAGTCGGTCGAGATTGTGCCGGTGCAAGACGACATTCAGTGTGATCGGAAAACCCAACGAACGGGCCGCCTCGACCGCCTCTTGTTTTTTCTCGAAAGACACCGCGCCGGCGAGCCGATCGTTCTCGGCTGCGTCGGCATCAAGCAGACTGATTTGCAGCGCGTCGAGCCCCGCTTCGCGCAATGACTCAAGAGTTTTGTGCGTGGCAGTTGCGGCGCTTGTGCTAAGATTCGAGTATAAATCCAGCTCGCGGGCCGTTCGCACCAAATCCACCAGATCGCGTCGCAAAAGTGGTTCGCCGCCGGAAAAATGGACTTGTACGACCCCCAAGTCACTCGCTTCGCCAAGCACTCGTTGCCACGTGGCGGTATCCAACTCGTTGCGGAAGCGGGCCAATTCGAGCGGGTTGCTGCAATAGGGGCATGCGAGCGGACAGCGGTAGGTCAGCTCGGCCAACAGCGCAAGTGGTCTAGGCGTTGGTGTCGTTGTTGTCATCGTGTAGCAACCCTCGCGTAGCCAAGCGGTCTAAAAACTCGTCGACGTCCTCTTCCAGATGCGCGTTTTTGAACGACTTGGCCAGTTCGTGCTTGATCTGTTCGAGCGATTGGCCATCACAAAGTTGCACGATCGCGGCACCCGTTTCGTTGAGTACCAATATCCCCTCGGGAAACAGGAGTTGATGCTGGTGGCGAATTTCATCCCAACGGTAGCGAACTCCTCGTCCTAGCACTGGCCGCATGAGAGTTTTTGGCTTGTTCACCGCAGGTCGCCTTCCTCGGTCGTGACGCAGTGGTGGAAGATTGCGTCGAGCTGCGCCCAGAGTACGTCGCATTTGAATTCGAGTGCCGCGACGGCCTGCTGTTGCTGTGGGAGCGTTTCGCAGTATTTGTGGACCGTTGCCATGCCGTTTTCGCTATCGCGCGTTGCCAAGGGAGGCCGGCTGCGGAAATAGGCAAACGCAGCCGGATCGATCCACGGGTAATGTTTTTCCAGGGCGGCTAGTCGCTCTTTCATGAGTCGTGGGGCGAACAGCTCGGTGAGCGAAGAGGCTACGCCTTCGATCCAAGGACGCGTGGCGACGAACTGGACATAGGCGTCGACCGAATAACGGACTGCCGGCAACAGTCGTGCGTCGTTCTCCAGGTCATCGCGCGTCAGGCCGACCCCTTCGCCTAGGCGGAGCCATTTTTCGATGCCGCCCGGTTCGTTCTCGGTGCCGTCGTGGTCGATGATCCGTTGCACCCAGTGTTGACGGACTTCTTTCACCGGGCAACGAGAGAGCAACAGTGCATCCTTGATCGGAATATTTTTTTGATAGTAAAACCGGTTGGCAACCCAACATTGCACTTGCTCGCGGGTTAGCTTTCCTTCGTGCATCAGCCGGTGGAACGGGTGCCGATCGTGGTACTGCCGCTGGCCTACTTGGCGAAGCTTGTCGGTAAATTCTTCTTGCGACCAACGTTGCATGGCTGATTTTTTCCTACTTTCCTGAGGTTCTTCAAACGATAAACTCGTCGCCGTCCATGCCCACTTGGACGCCGCTTTCTTGTACTCGGGCATGTTCGGGGCCGCTCTCGTCGAGCATGGGGTTCGTGTTGTTCATGTGGACGTAGACTCGCTTTGGCACCGGCAATTTGGCTAGCCATTCGAGGCTTCCGTGCGAGCCGTCTACCGGGACATGACCCATTGCTTGCGAAGTGCGGTCGGTGATTCCCATTTGTCGCGGTTCTTCGTCCGACCAAAACGACCCGTCGAGGAGTAGCAAATCTGCCCCGTCGACCGCGTGTTCCAACTGGGAATCGATCGCCGGTACGCCCGGCGCATAGACGAGCGTGCCGCCAGTTGCCGTATCGCGAATTCGCAGGCCGACAACCGATCCGACTGCCTTGCGAGGATCCTCGGGTACAAATCGAGGCACATCGCGGCCCGTTTCAAACGCGGTAATTTCCAATCCCGCAGGCGTGCCGTCGGGCAACGTGAGTTCTAGCGAAGCCTCTAACGGCAGTTCGAGCCAAGGTCGATCGGAAAATGCGGAAACGATCGGCCCGATTGGAAAGTAGTCGTTCAGCCAACGTCGAACTAACGGAGTCGACAGGATGGAAAACACGCAGCCTTCGCGAAGTTGCAATAGGCCCGAGGTGTGGTCGATCTCGGCGTCGGTCAACACACAGCCGGCAATCGAGGTGCCTCGCATGTTTCCCGGCGCGGGGCCTAGCTGTTGGTTCACGAAAAGTTGCTGGCGGACGTCGGCCGACACGTTGAGAAGAAACCACCACTTCCCCTCCGCCGAGATGGCGACCGACGATTGGGTCCGTGGCCGGACGTAGGGCGAACCGTCGCGTGCCGCTCGGCAATTCGAGCAGCCGCAATTCCACTGCGGCAATCCGCCGCCTGCGGCCGAACCAAGGATGCGAACGTGCATGTTACTCGGCAGGTGGTTCGTCGAAGGCGGCCTGGTTCGTTGGGCGGCTGTGCTCGCCTCCCACCGGCAACGGTAGCTCGTCTTCCGTATTCATGTAAGCCGTAACTTCCATGCACAAGGCGATCTCTTCAAAATCGGGCTTCTTCCAAGTCATAGGAGGCTCCTTTATTCCAAGGTCATGAGGTAAGCAAACAGATCGTGTAATTGTTTGACCGAAAGTATTTCCGTCATGTTGCCCGGCATCAGCGAGGTGTCGAGCTTGCGAACTTCTTCCAAATCGCGTTTATTGTACGAGTGAAACATCCCGTTCTCCTCGCGGAGTTGTACGCTGAAATTGGTTTCGTTGATCCGTAGTCCAGAAATCGTTTTTCCCGCGTCGGTCACGACCAGCACTTGTTCGTAGCTGGGGTCAATGTCCTGCGAGGGGCTGACGATCGATTCCATAATATATCGCGCCGAGCGGCGGCTGGCGATCCGGTCGAGCGACGGCCCAACCCCGCCGCCCCGCCCACGCAAGGCATGGCACTTATTGCAGGTGAATTTTGATTTTTGGTCGAGGAACAGTTGCTCTCCCGAGGCCGGATCGCCGACATAGTAGGGTTTCCAGTTGTCGTCGCCTGCCAATAGGGAGAGGCTGCGGATGTAAGCGATGATTTTGCCAATCTGTTCCGGCTCGAGCGACTCGCCCAATTTTTTCATGGTCGTGCCGGGGACGCCTCGCTCGATGACGGTGGCAACGGCTTGGTCGGTGCCGTCGCCGTGGAGCCAACGATCGTCGGTCAAGTCAGGCCCTTTGCCTCCTCGCGCCGCCCCGCCGTGACACCCACTGCACAGGCCGCGAAACATCGATTTGCCCAGGTCGAGCGCCTCCTGGTCGTTCATGTACGGGGAGGAGAGGCTACGGCCCGCTACTTCCACTACGGATTCTTCCGTAACGGGCGTTGCCGGATCTTCCGCCAAAACATTCCCGCCTGATAGTCCCGCAGAGCTTTCAGCGAGAAACGCTAAAATCAACAGCAAAAAAAATCGTCGATATTTTATGAAAGAGAGTCGCATACAAAAAGGTCTTCAAGGGTGTCAATCAAGGTCGGAAGTTGTTAGTCGAAAGTTAGGGCTGGAACGTTCCGTCTAGAGGTGCTTGCCATCGAGTAAACACTTTCTGCAATTGACCCGATTGGCGAAGCTCGAACCAAGCGGCGTCGATCGCGTTTTTCAGATCGGTTTCGTCACGGCGAACTGCGGCGCATATCCCAAAACGATCGGCTTTCGAACTCGGCATTGCAAAGCGAATTTTGCCGGGCCATTTTTGAGCGGACAACCAATGGGCTCGGCTGGAGAGCACGTAGCCGACCGGGGTTTCACCCGTAGCCACAGCCGTCAGAATCGCGTTCAGATTGGCATACGACTTCACGCGACGTCCTTTCAATCCCCGCAGGGCCACGCCCGTTTCGACAGCGATCGCCTGAGTCTCGAGGTCGCTTTCAACATCGGTGGCGTAATTCTCCGAAGGAACAGCGTACACGTAGTTGGCAAAATAATAGGGCTCGCTGTAAGCAACCCGATTGGCAAACCGATCGTCGGGCATGACGCCCAGCATCACGTCGCAGAGATTTTTGTTGGCTAGCTTCGACGGATAGGAATCGTGTGACGAGTAGGCCCAGTAGACTTCCAGCGAAACGCCCAACTGCTCGGACAAAAGCTGAGCGATCTCGTAGTCGAGTCCGGCCGGCTTGGGGTGAGCCGTTGAAAAAGGCAAATTGTTTTGATCGAGACCGACGACCAACGTCCCTCGCGATCGCACTTTTGCCAGCCCGCTGTAGCTTTGCCGGGAGCGCTGACGCCCGCTCATTTGTGGTTCCAAGCCGCGGTCGATCGGACGATGACGGGTCGTCTTCTTGCCCGCCGGTTTTGCTTCGTCGACCAGCTCGAAGGGCGAAAAGTAGGGCGTGTGATAACGCTTGAGAGCGTCTGCTACCAATTGCTTCTCGAGGATTCGACCTAAAGCACGGTCGACGTGTTTTTTGAGTTGTTCGTCGCCACGGCGCATGGCAATGGCGATGTTCCAGCGATCCTCAGGCACAAAGTTGGGCACCAGCTTCGCCTTCACGTCGGGCGAGTGGTGCAGAATCCAGCCAATGTTCGACCAGAGGTAGGCGTAGTCGATGCCGCTGTTTTCTAGCGAGGTAAGCACTGCCAATTGGGTGCCAAACAGCCGTCGCAGGTAGCCCCGTTGTCGCAGACTGTAGTCGGCGATGGTGCCTGCCTGGGTCCCCAGTCGGCGTGATTTTTCGCCTTTCAAGTCTGCGAGAGATTTTATCGTCGGAGCGCCCGAGCGCGCCACCAAAAAATACCCGGTCCCATAATAGGGCCGAGAGTAAATCACTTTGCCGGCCAATTCCTCTTCGTCATCCATGGCATCGGGATCGATCGCCGCACCGAACGCCAAGTCGCACTCGTGTTCGAGCAATTGACCGGTAGCCGTCTCGCGGTGGACATCAATCCACGCAATATGAACCTTCACGCCCAACTCTTTCGCCAAGGCCTGGGCAATTTCGACATCGAACCCGGGCTGATCGGGGTCGGCGCTCGAGTAGGGCAAATTGGCCGGGTCCATGCTCACGACCAGCGTGCCGCCTTCTTCGACACGCTGCCAGGTGTCCTCGTCGTCAATTTTCGGCTCGTCGACATCGACCAGTGGAGGGCGATGCACCAACCCATGCTTGGTGAACAGTTGCGGAAACTTCGCCCGGTTCAAGCATGTTTCGATGGCTCGCGAGAGATCGTTTTGCAAAGCAACGTCCTCGGCACGGACCGCCATGCCCAGATTCCATCGGTGCTTGGAAACAAACTCGTCGACCAATCGTAGCGCTAGGGCCGAATGCTTCTGAAGATGCCAAGTGGTCAAGTCGACATCGACCAATGCTCCGTCGAGTTGAGCCTGCTCGAAACCACGTAGCAGCGATTCAAGCGAGGGAAAGCCAACTACCTTATGGTCCTTGTGAGAGAGGGGCACGGTTCCCGAAACCATGCCGACTCGCTTTCCGTGCAGCTCGAGTAGCGACCG
>JAADIN010000207.1 GCA_013151315.1 Planctomycetota bacterium
ATTTTTGGCCTGAATTTCCCCGCACCTCTGGCTTTTGCCAAGCTTGCTACCGGATTGGATGAAGGGCTTCGCCGCCAGGGCGATTTGTTAGTCGCTCTGCTTCCGGGCGAGAATAAAACCTCGGAACCGCAGCCGATGGTTCTCTTGCCAGTCGATGACTATGCCAAGTTTGCTGCGTCGATCGAGGCCGACCCGAGCGGCGAGATCTGCCGAGTCACCATCGCCGGAGAAAACGTACTCGTTGCTCAGTTTGGCGAGTATGCGCTAATGATGGACGTCGAACATCGCGAAACGCTCGAGTTGCTTCTCGGATTGCAGCAAGCACCGGTCGCTTCGCTGAAGCCGTTGGACTTTTGGCTCGAAAAGAACGACGTCGTCATCGCGCTGATGCCCCAAGGGGTAGAGGCCCTCCTGAGCCTCGGAAAAAAAACCTTGGCACAACAGCAAGAGCAACTGGAAGGGGAACTGGACGATCCTCAGGTTTCTGTTTTGCTCCAGCAGATGGAGATCAACGCCGAGATTTTTCAGTGGGTATTGGAATCGTTTGAAACAGAAATCAAATTGGTGGCTGTGGCGATCTCTCTCGATAAAGAGGCCAATCTGCGTATCAGCAAGAGGGTGTTGCTGAAAGAGAGTGGAAAATTGATCTCGGGTGCCTCCGAAAAGGCGACCGCCGTTTCGCCCCTTCTTGGATACGCGGACCAACCCTTTGTTGTGGTCGGCGGGGGCCCGCTTCCTGAAAGTTGGACCGAGGCTTTGAGCGCGATGAGCAGAAAATTCATGGAACGTATGCCGGAGCTCTATGGATTGGAAGAAATGGAAGGCCCGCAGTGGGAGAAGCTTCAAGATTCTTATCTTTCGCTGATGAAGGGCCTGAAATCTTCTTCGATGATCGTGCTTCCAGGAAAGGAGGGCGAGCCTCTTTTTAGCAATATCTTTGGCGTCATGAAAACGGGGGACGCGGCCGGCTATCTCGAATCCTACCGCACGGCGATCGAGCTTTGGAACGAGATCATGGAGAATTCGACGAGCGACATTGCCCTTCAATACGAAATCACCAGCAAAACGATCGGAACCAAAAAGGCTTGCGAAATCGTTGTCGATGTGGCCTCGGCAGCCCAAGACCCCAATGTCCCTGGTTTTAATTGGATGCTGGAAGCCATGTTTGGTGAAGACGGAAAAATGCGCCAGCTTCTCGTTGCTGCGAACGAGCAAACGCTCGTTTATGGCATGGCAAACGAGGAGCAACTCGTTGCACTCATCCCACAAATAGAAAACGGCGAATCGGGACTTCTCGACTCGGCCGAAGTTCAAATGACATTAAAACTGTCTCCGGCGGACGCCCCATGGAGGTTGCTTATCAGTCCGCAAGGGTGTGTGAAATGGGGCAAGCGGATTATGGATGAGTTTCTCACCCATCTGATGGGGCAAACACCCGAGATTCCCGATTTCGATTCTTGCCCGCCGGTCGGTCTGTCGGTGAATCTTGTGGAAGGGCGAGTCGAAGCTGATTTGGTTTGCCCTGTGGAAACGCTGGAAGCTTTGGCGGCGTATATTGAGAAGTGCCGAGAGTTGTAATAGTCACAAAAAAAACGAAAATGCACAAAAATGAAGGGATCGATCCAAACCGTTTTTTCTTTTTGTGTTTTTGGTGGCTTTTCTTTTTTAGGCATTTCGGACTGCGTGGCAGGCCGTTTATTGAAGCAGCCCTCGCAACCAAGTCTTTGCCGTCACCGTGGAGTCATGCAAAATGGCGGCCTCGGGCTCTTGGCACTCGGCATCGCAAGCGACCGCCACGAGGTCGGCCCATTTTCCCGGTTCGAGGCTGCCTATCTTTTCTTCTAAACCGAGCGCCTGAGCACCGGCCAAAGTTCCCATCGCTAAAATTCGTGAAGACGGAATGCCCGAGTATCGGTTTGCGACAAAACGCATTTCGTTAAGCAGGTTCAGGTCAGGGTTGGACGCACGGCTGTCGGTTCCTAGGGCAACTCGTACTCCCGCCGCTAGCATTTGTTCAAGCGGGTAGAGCGAATGCTCGAAATAGGCGTGCGTTCGCGGGCAATACACGACCGACATACGCTCTCGCCGGGCCGCCAGGAACTCGATTTCTTCCGCTGAAAAATAATTCCCGTGAATGGCGAGCGACCTGGGTGCGCGGGCGAGCGATTTTAGGTAATCGATCGGCTTGGTGCCTAGAGGGATCGCGCGGTCATCCCACATGCTTCGCTCGAGAAGGAGCTCGCGAAAAGGGCCGCTGGCTGAGGCGAGCAGTTCGAGTTCTTCTGGCGACTCGGCTAGGTGCATCGCGATTGGCATTTGTTGCTTGCAGGCGAGATCGACAAGTCGCTCGAGCAGTTTTGGGTGGACGGTGTAGGGAGCGTGGGGGCTGAGGGCTGCCGGAGGGTGGCTGCTTTTTATTCGCTGGCGGATGTCGGTTAATGCCGAGTCGACTCGGGCGGCTGAGAATCCGATTGCTTCTTGGAATGAGATTAGCTGGGGGGCGGGCTGGGGGACGGGCCGGCTCGCTGCTTTGCTTGTGATGTCTCCGATCGTGGTTACGCCATGTCGCAAGCTTTCGTGCAATCCAGACAAGATGTCGTCATCTCTGTTTTGCTTGGCACCTTGGCGATTGGCAATCACCAGACGGATCCATTCGGGAAGCGGCATTCCGGGGCGACCGAGCGGCTTGTCGAGTTGGCTGAATTCTAAGTGGGTATGCGTGTTCACCAATGCCGGCATCAAGACGACGTTGCCCAGGTCGTATAACGGCCCATCGCCTGAGGGGCGATCACCCACTGCGGAGATTATTCCGCCGGCGATGCTCACTACGCCGCCGGCGATTGGCGGACGTTCGATCGGCAGCACCCAACGGGCTTGAAGTGAGAAATGAGACATGCGGCTCAAGCCCCCGTGAATTGGCGATCGCGGGCTTCTTGGAGTTGCTCTTCTTTGGTGTGTTGATAGGGCAGTCGGTGCAACCAGCGTAGCACAAAAATGGCTCCCACGGCGGAGATCGCCAGCACCCAAGGCTGAAAGATCGTCATCTCGCCATTGCTAAACAGCCAAGCATATTGGCTGTTGACTGCACCACCGTCCTCCTCCACAAAATTTCCTAGCGAAAGTGCGATTCCGTTATAGATTGCGTGGAAGACCATGCAGGGTAAAAGATTTCCTGTTTGGATGGCCAAGTAGCCCAGCGCAACCCCCACTGCCGCAGCGCCGATCTGCTGTTGCAACATCGGATGGACGATTCCAAACGCAATGGCTGAAAAACCGATGGCCCACCACTTGTGGCCAATATGCCGCAAGCCGGAGAGCACAAAACCTCGGAAGGCAAGCTCCTCGCAAACCGCGGGTAAGACGGCCATCAGCAGCATTAGCATTCCCCAGCTGGGCACCTCGTTAATCGCATTTCCCATCGCCTTCATTTGCACCAACATCTCCTCCGAAGCCGGATAGAGGCGTTCAATGAGCTGGGTAAATTCCATCCCTAGCGGACGAAGGAAGACGGCTAGGAATGTTCCCGCTGCCAACATCTGCCATGTTGGGAGTCGATTGAGCAAGAGAGTTTTCCAAGGACTGCGCGTGAATAGCAGCGTCAGAATGATTGTCGGGAAAGCAATACAGACGACTTGGCTGATAAAAATCGCTTGCCGGAAAAATGCGTAGTCGATCCCATTACCCGCTGCTGCTGACATGGCCAGTTTGACGAAGAATTGAATCACCAAAATGAGCACCACGCAGAAAAAACCCTGCGCAAAAGTCGGCGTCTCGGTACGGTCGCGTACGAGATGGACGAGCCAGCGTCCCAAATCGAGTCGCTCGCTTTCGCGGAACAGGACCGATTCGCTATTGAATTGTTCTTCGGCCCAACGGATTGCAAGCAAGCAACAAATGAGCGTCACCCCGAAGACGGGCACCACAAAATACGCCGCTTGCAACAACTGGCCTTCGATGACCGATCGTAACAGCAGCACGACGCCAGTAACGGGAATGAGGCTGTTGCCCAAATTGAGCTCGACACCTGGCGAGAGGGGCAACATCATGAGTGGCATGATGACCAGCAGCAGAGGCATCAAATAGTACTGTCCCTCTTTGGTGCTTCGAGCAAACGCGGCGCAAGCCAGGCAAAGCGCACTGAACAGGGCGGAGATTGGAATCAGAGCGATCGGCATCCAAACAATAGCCGACAGCGGTGGGAGCGACAACGCGCTTTGCCCGGCGATCCCCCCGATATCCTTAAACTGGGCCAAGACAAAATTGGCGGTCAGTCCCATGCTCCCCAAATTCAGTAGCGCGGTCACGATGCTAAAAGTCATGACCGTCAGAAGTTTTCCCCAAACAATTTCGCGTCGCTGGGCAGGGCTCACGAGCAGCGTTTCGAGCGTGCCCCGTTCTTTTTCGCCGGCACAAAGATCAACCGCCGGATAAAATGCGCCCGTCAATGCCCAAACAAAAAGGATAAATGGCAGTATCTTCGACCACACGGCAGCACTTCGTTGGTGCTCTTCCGCGACGTCCAGTGGTCGTAAATCAAAGGGTTTGGCGGCATTGAGCGGAACGTTGCTATCGCGCAAGTTCGTCTGCATGACCTCCGTTCGCCAAGTGCGCATCACGCGTTCAACGCGAAGCTGCGCGATTCGAGATTTTTCGTTAGACGAGATAAAAAGGATTTGCGGAGTTGGCAACGAAGTTGCTTCGAGCGATTTGGTTTCTTCGGCTCGTTTGAGTAAAGATTGGCGGACCTCTTGTAGCAACTCCTTGAACCCGACAGGGAAGTAGACAACGACTTGTACGTCTCCACTTTTTAGGGCTGCCTGTGCTTCCTCTTGTCCGGCGCCTACCACGAGTTGAAGGCTCTTGCGTTCGTCAATCGAGTTGAATAGAGCTGGAGAGAACTGCTCGCCATCGATTAACTCGGGGAGCCAGTCGAGGCCGTCCAGCTCCTCGGCCCCCACGACCACCACTTTTGCTGCGCTGTGGCGCATGAACTGAGCTAGCTGAAAAAAGCTCATGCCCAAGATCGGATAGAGCAGCAAGGGCAGCACCGCAATAAGAAATAACGTACGCCGATCGCGCAATTGGTCGCGCATCTCGCGAACGAAGATCAACTTGACGTTATTGAAATTCATTTAGTTTGCTACCCACTTCGTCTACTGATTATCGACAACTGCCATCTTTTCGCCCTGTTTCTGGATCAGATCAAAAAACAAATCTTCCAAATCCGTGTGTCCGTAGGTCTCGAATAGTTCTTCGAGAGTCCCCTCGGCCAACATACGGCCCTGATGGACGATGGCCACCCGATCGCAAAGCCTCTCGGCCTCGCGCATGATGTGTGTCGAAAACACCACGCATTTCCCTTGATCGCGTAATTCGGCGACGGCATCCAACAAGGCGCGGGCAACCAACACATCAAGCCCGCTGGTCGCCTCGTCGAAAATCAGCACGGGCGGGTCGTGGACGATAGCTCGCGCGATCGATACTTTTTGTTTCATGCCGGTCGACATTTTGGCACCGAGCAGGTCGCGAATGTCTTGCATTTGCAAGCGGTCGAAGAGCGATTCCATACGATCTCGGAGCGGCTCTTTTTCCATTCCGTAGAGCCGACCAAAGTATTCGACCATTTCCCAGGCCGTCATCCGGTCGTAGACGGCCGTGTTGGCAGAAATGAAACCGATATGATGGCGAACCAGAGCAGGTTGGGTGACACAATCGAATCCGTTGACGATGGCGCTGCCGCTTGTGGGTTGGAGCACGGTACTCAAAATCCGAAGGGCCGTGGTCTTGCCCGCGCCGTTGGGGCCCAGCAGGCCATAGACTTCGCCCGCGCGAGCAGAAAAACTCAAACGGTCTAATGCAACAAAGGTACCTCGGCGCAGGTCGGCATAAGACTTGGTCAAAGACCGAACTTCTATCATGGCGCACTCTTTCGGTCGTTTCCGCATCTGCCCGCTGGGGCTTTGCTAACTGTCATCTCTCTAGAATACCAGCCAGAGCTTCAGCTGCGCGATAACTTCCTTGCCAGACTCAGTTTACGATCGGCAACGGGTGCTCGTTTTGACGACTTTGCGGAAGAATCGTGTGAGATTCTTTGTCGATCAGCTCGTAGAACACGTTTCGCTGCCGGGGCTGGTAGCCCAGATCGGTGATCGCCGCTCGAATCTGCTCCAGAGAAAGATGATGCACCGTGCCCGCTTCGGCTACCACGTTTTCCTCGATCATCAGGCTGCCCATGTCGTTGGCTCCGTAGAGCAATGCCATTTGGCCAATTTTGAGCCCCTGGGTTACCCAACTCGACTGGAGGTTGGCAAAATTATCCAAGTAGAGCCTCGATACGGCGAGGGTCTTCAAATACTCGAACGACCCGGCCGTGGGGACCTGGGCCATTGCGGTGTGCTCCGACTGAAAAGTCCAACAGATAAACGCCGAAAAACCGCCCCGTCTCGTCTTGCAACTGTCGCAAGCGGTCAAGATGCTCGATCCGCTCGGCTAAGGTCTCGACATGCCCAAACATCATCGTGGCTGAACTTCGACCGCCTAGCCGATGCCATACGCGACTGACATTCAGCCAGTCGGTGCTGTTCACTTTGCCGCGAGTGATTTCGTCGCGAACCCGGTCGACAAGAATCTCCGCCCCGCCGCCAGGCAAGCTTCCCAACCCGGCCGCCTGGAGTCGCTGCAAAACTTCTTCGAGGGGCAGTTTGGCGATCTTTGTAAAATGATGAATCTCTGGTGGGCTGAAGCCGTGGATATTTACGTCGGGAAAATGCCGCTTGATATCTTGCAAGAGTTCTTCGTACCACTCGAGCTTGAACTCCGGGTGCAGGCCGCCTTGGAGTAAAATCTGATCGCCGCCCAGCTCGACTGTTTCTTGGATTTTTTCAAGCAATACCTTCCGGTCGAGAACGTAGCCTTCGGAAGACTTGGGCGAGCGGTAGAATGCGCAAAAGTCGCAAACTGCCGTGCAGATGTTTGTGTAGTTGATATTCCGATCGATGTTGTACGTGCGATACGATTCGGGGTGGAGTCGGCGAGTGATTTCATCGGCAGCGCGGCCCAGTGCTGATAAATCATTCGACTCCAGAAGTTGTAGGCCCTCGGAGGGGTCAAGTCGCTCGCCGGCAACGGCCTTGTCTAGCAGGTCATGGATTTTTAATTGGGCAATCATCGTAGGCAATTATCAAGGGCTAGCTTGGGTGGCTCATGGATCAGGTTCAGCTCGGCAGCGCTTTGGTAGAACCGTTCGAGGCCGCGCAACTGCTCTGGGCCCAGATGGAAATGCAAGTTACGACAAAGATACCGCTCGACGAGCTCTAGCGGTAGTTGCATTTTTTCGGATTGCTCGCGGGCAATCTCTCGCAAGTGACGGCATCCGCTGTCGCGGGCGGCGCCGAGCGCGGTTGCGATTTCGGCGGTTGCGATCTTCGGACGTGCAACCCACATGGCAAACACCATGGGAAGCTCGGACCAGCGGCACCACTCGTCTCCGAGATCCCAAACCTCGACAACGGGTCGGTCGTTAAATGGTCGGTCGTCGTTGCAGATCGCTCGATCGCCGATGACCAAGATTGCGTCGGCTTCGACCTGTTCTGGCGAATGGCCAAGAGGCAAGCAACTCAGTTCAGGGCGGATGCCGTGGAGTTTACTCAACAGAATCTGCGCCAACACCGCACTGGTGCGCGACCCTTCGTCCAGGGCAAGGCTGCGCACCTCGGCCGGCGGAACACGAAACATCACTTTTACGCTCAGCACGGGCCCCACGCAACCAATGCAGGCATCCGAGACGATTTCCCATTCGGGATGTTCTGCCAATTCAATGGACGGTATTAAGGCGATGTCTAGCGAGGCTTGTGCCAACCGCTCGGCCAACCGCGAGGGGTAGTCGAACAGTAGCTGGTCGTTGGGCAACCGCTCAGCCAACCCATGCACCAAGGGCTTGGTGTTGAGATAGTTCACTGCACCAATTCGCAGCGGGTTGACTTTCAAAGAGGGTATGAAATCAGGCATTTTGGGGGTCGAAAAAAAGGATCACCACAGAGACACGGAGAAAAGCAAGTGGTTTTATTGCACACTCGCTTGCGCGTCGTGCTTGTATTGTAGGTAAGGAAACTCGGTGTTCTCTGTATCTCTGCGGTGAAATTTTTTGCTTGATTTTTGTTTACGTATTTTTCCAAGCTGGCGATTATAAACGGCCTTGGGAGGGCCGCCTAGTCGCATCTTCCAAGACGAACCGTAGTGGAATCGTAGTGGAATCGTAGTGGAATCGTCTCCATTAACCGGGTCACACCTCCAGCCGACGAAAAGCTTTCAGACCGCTGCGCAAAGGCAACACGGTAGCCAAACAGGCTAGCAGTAGCGAGCCGCTAATCCCGAGGGTTAGCCAAAGAATCAGAAAACTCGGTTGCAATATCCTGGGGGGCGTCTCCATGTGCTGCGACATCAGAAAGAAGTGGCAGGGGAGAGCGGTCATGCCAACAATCAGCAGAATGTAGAGCGCGCTGAGCACAAGATTCAACGTGCCTCCAAAGCCGGCGGCAATTTTCGAGGGAGACCGCTCCTGGAAGTTCGGCATCATCGCCCCCAAACCAACCGCCATACCCGCCAGACCGACGCAGAGCATCAAGCAGATTGCCTGATGGACCGAGACCACCATCCCCGAAACTTTGAGCATAAGATCGCTCACGAGTACCAAACTTGCGCAGGGCAACCACGACCCCCCGGCCGCGAACAGAAATTTCGCCCATAGTATTGAGTCGCGATCGACAGGAAGCCGGCCCAAGATCCAAAATCGTCGTCCTTCAAGACTGATCAGAGGATAGATAAACCGGGTGGTAAACGTCGAGAGGATAAGCCCCACCACTGCTAAATTGAGAAAGCTCACGATATTGACCCAGGTGAGGACCCTCAAATCAGATTGGTGCTGTCGAAAACGGTCGATATTTGCAAAGTAGAGCAGAAGCAGTCCGAAGAAAATCAGGAACTGAGACCATTGGACCGGATCACGTCGAAAGAGCCGCAAGTCTTTGATGATTAACAGCCGCATCGGTTTCGACAACGGCAAAAGCAAAACGCCGGCAATTCGATCCAAGAAGCTCGTTTGAGCGCGTGTCTCGCGTGCTTGTCGCGAGTTGAGCCCGCAGTAGCCCTCTCGAAAGAACTTGTCGCCAACCCACAGCACGAGCACGTGAAGAAAAAGAGCATTGGAAACCAGGACGACTAGATACTTGCCGCTTTCAAGCCATGGCAAATCGTCGGGGTCGAGACTGTTTGGCCTGGCAGCATCGAGCAAACCGTTGCTCAGCCAAGTGCTGGGTAGCCACTCTCCTCGGGTGAACTCGAAACGTCGAAAAGTCTCTTTGAACCAACCGGCCCCAAGCAATTCGGCATCGGCAATTTCTAAGGAATTCCATATTGAAAAATAGGCCATCGTGATGACCGTCAAGGCGATGACGCCCACCACCGCGCGCCGCAGATGGGGCAATCGATGAATGAGAAGTACGCAGGTGATGGCGCCGAATGCACAGGGGATATATGCGAACGAAATCATCATCGCTGGCAAATAGGCAAAATAATACCAGGGGGCCGCCACGACCATTCCGTAGGCAATCATCATCGGGCTCGCCAGCAGAAAGAACCCCCAACTACTAAAGAAAAGAGCTTCTTGAAAACGATAAAAAACCAATCTCGAATCGCGAGCGGGAAGCGTGAGCAAAAAATTCGATTCGTCGGAAGCGTAAAGCCCGCCATAGAGAATAATGCCCGAGGAGAAAACGAGCATCACTTGAAGCGAGCCAAAGAAAAGCGTGAACACGAAATGGACGGTTTGGGCGTGGTAGGTGGCGCCAGGCGAACCGACATTTTGAACGACAAACTCAAAGCCGCTATAGAAAAGGGCAAATAGGCCCACCCAAAACAGCGCACTGAGGCCCACCACCAAACTTGTTCGCAGACGCGCTTGGCTAAAAAGGTAATTCAGTTGCGAACGGCACTCTCGCCACCGAAGCTTCCAAAAGATTTGCCCTTCGCGTTCATGCGTGGGCAATCTTTCGCACTCCGAGGCAAGTTCCGTGGCAGTGATCGACATGGGCTTACGGCAACTACTCAAACGTTTGACAAAAGGATGGCCACAAAAAACACAAAAAAGTCGCCGAAGCGAAACGGTTTTACCGCAGAGGATCGAGGAGTGACGCAGAGGAAAATCCCCAAAAAAACCTCTGCGATTCTCCGCGCGCTCTGCGGTGATTTTCTATCCTGTTCCCATAAGATTCAGGAAAAACGACTCCATCGTCTCCGCCGTACCGGGTATCTCCGAACGAAGCTGATCAACTTTTCCGTCAAAGACTAATTTCCCTTCCTTCATTACTGCCACACGATCGGCAACTTCCTCGGCTACATTCAACATGTGAGTCGACATGAAAACGGTTTTGCCTTGGGCGACATACTCTCGAAACAGATCTTTCACGAGTTTGATGCTATGAGGATCAAGGCCTACCATCGGTTCATCGACGACCAACACTTCGGGCTGGTGGATCAGCGCTGCCGCAAAGACGGTTCGTTGGCGCATGCCATGCGAATAGCTCTCGGCAAGCCGATCCAAGAAGTCTCCCAAGGCGAAACGCTCGGCCTCGCGATCGACTGCGGCTCGAGTTTCCGCTGCGGTGAGACCGTACATCTCGGCAACGAATTCTAAGAACTCGCGTCCCGAAAGTTTATCGTACAGGTAGGGCTGATCGGGAACGTACCCGACGAGCCGGCTCGCCTCGCGAGGCTGGTCGACCACATTATACGGGCCCACTTCCACCGCTCCCTCGTTAGGGCGCAACAGACCAACCAACATTTTTAGCGTCGTGGTCTTTCCCGCGCCATTGCGACCTAGCAAGGCAAGCACTTCGCCTTGCGAGATGGCCAGATCGAGCCCGTCGACGGCAACCCGATTGCCGTAAGATCGAGTCGCATGTTTGAACTGAATCATTGATTACTTCTAACAAGTCGTAACACTTCAGCCATCTGAAGTCACGCGGA